>JAEYFY010000295.1 GCA_023454395.1 Pseudomonadota bacterium | reverse complement strand
GCTTCATTGATAATGGGAATGGCTGACTGTTTTCATATTTCCCTTGGCAATCAGCAATATTTTGGCTTCCTGGCTGGCAAATAATATTTGGCATCAAATAGTTTGAACCATCACTACACAGAGCCTGACCTTGGTTATTAATATTTAATCCACCTTGATTAACGGCTGCGTTGACAGGCGCTTTGCAGGTCACGCCATCACTGCGTGTCATTACGACTTGTCCTTTACCATTATCTAGTTGGTAATTTAGGCTCAGTGGTTTACCTGTTTTTTGATCTTGAATTCCCGCCCCAGCTTTCCATTGACCATTTAGGAATTGAGTGGAGCCATTCGCTAATGCATTCGCAGGAATAGTCAGTGGTGTTGTGTTATCCGCTGTTGTTGGCGGTGTGACATCGGGTGGGGCATTGGGATCAACAGGAGGGTTAGGCGTGTTGTTCTCATTCCCTGTATTTGGGTTGTTATCTGTTTTCGGTTGCTCATTTTGTGCAGCAGGATCAACCGGTGGTACATCCGGCTGTTGTGCATTTTCAGGCAATGTTCCTTCAGGTAAGGCACCTTGGTTATTGTCTGTTTGAGGATCAACTACAGGTAAGCCCGTATTAGGATCAACCACCGCACCGTTACCATCAGTGCCATTAATCACATTTCCATTCGCATCCACAGTGCCTAATGTTCCTGTGTGAATGGTGCCTGTTGGCACACCGACGGTGTGACCGTTGGTTACCACTGTGGGAACTTTCGGCTTTTCAAGTGTCGGATCGGGTAATTTAGGCGCTTCAATATCTGGCGTTTTAATATCGACCGTAGGTAACGCTGGCGTTGAGAAACAGCCTCTTAAGAAGAAAATAGCGAGTAGCAGTAATAATAAAGGTAACAGCCACCATAAGAAACGCCACCAAGGGCGCTTAGTCTCAGTAATGATGACTTTTTCTTGTGCTGGTGGAACCACTGTTGATGTTGGTGCGATTGGCGCGACAGCTGGCTTTAAGCAAGCAACAGGGTCAACTCTCAGTTGTTGATTAGCGCTGACAAAGCCCCAAAAGGTAATAATTGGCTGCCCATCAACAATAAAAATATGGTTTTCGTCAGGAAATTGGATAGTTTTACTAAGCAGTGCGCCAAAAAGTTGACTTTCTTTATTTCCAGCCCTTTGCTGTTCTTTTTCGCTAAAGGCGATTAAGTCATCTTGATTTTGTTTCAGTAGAGTATAAGCGGCGGTGCGCTCTTCTTCTGAAGCCGCAGACCAAGGAATAACAGAGCCGTCAATTGGTGAATACCAGTCAATGCGCTCACCCGTTTCATTGGGTTGAGGGATCGCAAGACATTGAGAAATATGTGCCTTTCCTCTTAAACGCAGAGTTTCACGCAGTTGCAGGGCAGAGATATAAACAGCCTGTCCATTTTCTCCCATAGGGAGGTAATTTTCTAATTTACCACTTCGTAAGAATGCTTTATTCACGACGATCATTCCGCTAGGCAAGATTATCTATGGGTAAGTTGGCTTATCCGTAAATAGGCTTTAAGGCTAAAAATAAAGATATAAAATTAATATACATTTTATATTATCAGAAATTGGGTGTCTATCTAGCGGATTATTTCGGGTTAATTAACTGATTATTATTAAAGGTTTTTTTATTTTTCTTGAGTGAAAGAGGGAATATTAAGGTGACGATTAGGATAATTAAATAATGACGTTACAGGTTGCGCTATATTTTCTTAAATATATGGATTAAATCACCGATATATTGAGTTTTACATTAAAAAATAATGAAATAGAAGAAAAAAAAGACAAAATATAAAAGGACAGACTATTAATGATCGTCTGGTTGTTGTGATAATAATCACAAAATAGGTTTATTCTGAATAATGCAGAGAATAAGAAAAGAAAAAAATCACCTAATTAAAGAATGGTCTTAAATAGATAAGATATAGAGCTTGTCAACTTCAATATAATAATAAAATGCGCGTGATACGTGAAAAAAATTCACCCTCAATGTTAAACCAAAGAGGGTGAGTTAAATATTAGAAACAGTAATCAATCATTATTTACAGTTCTTTGGAATATAATCTTCAATCGCTTTTCGAGTCATTAAACTGACTTCATTCGCATTACGCGCGGTGAAGACTTGACCGCCAGTTGCATTCGCCACACAGTTACCTGCGCCTGTACCTAAAATATCCACCACATTAATGACGGCACGAGGATGAGCGCGTTTTAAGGTTCTGGCTGCCGCACAAGGATCTTGATCGCAAGACTCTAAACCGTCTGATAACAACACAATAATAGTGTCACGATTATTGCCTTTAATTAAATTACCTGCACGTTTAATAGATTCGGCTAATGGTGTGCCACTATCTGGCTCAATGCGCTTAATGTAACTGAGTAATTTTGATCTCTCATTACCGCCATAAGCAGGGCTGGATTTCACCACACCACAGTCAGATGCCACAACGGTGGTAATTTTCATATCTGACGGAATGTTATTAATGATTTTTATTGCTGCGTTTCTTGCTGTTGTGATCCGTCGAGGTTCGGCATCATAACCTGGGAAAAGTTGTCCAGTTGAAGCGATATAGTCTAAATCATTTTCTGTTAAACTCATGCTCAGCGCCATAGAGCCGGAAGCATCAAAGATGAGGATCACTTGAGGCGCAAGTTCCGCAGGGCGATCGGCAGGACACATTTGCTTAATTTTGTTTGCTAAGCGGTTTTCACAAGTCGCATTTGCTGTTTTCTCTGTCACACCCGTTTTTTTCACTTCATCTTGTACACAAGCTTCTAATGGAGTG
Organism: Pseudomonadota bacterium; assembly: GCA_023454395.1. GTDB lineage: Bacteria > Pseudomonadota > Gammaproteobacteria > Enterobacterales > Enterobacteriaceae > Proteus > Proteus appendicitidis. The sequence goes on along the minus strand of JAEYFY010000295.1, from coordinate 8,023 downwards.
AGTTTTTTCACTGGCACAGGCTTAGGTGCTGGCTCTGGCTCAGGTACTGGAGTGGGTTCTGGTACAGGTTCAGGCTCTGGTTCAGGTTCTGGCGCGGGTTCAGGAATTGGCTCTGGCTCCGGAACAGGCTCTGGTTGTGGCGGTATGACAACGGCTGGTTTCTCTTCAACCACAGGAGGAAATGCTTTCGGATCAAAACAGCCTTTCAGCCAAGATGCCAATAAGATCAAAAACAGTAAGAATAACAGTAGTAATAACCAACGTAGCCAGCGGTTACGTGTTTTGGCGGGTATATTGGCAAGTGCGGCACCCGCAGCCGCGGCACTTGCACCTGCGGTGACTTGTGCAATAGGGGGTGGTAATGGTGTTGTGCGTGGCCACCAAGTAATAACGGGTTGCCCATTAATAATATAGACACTTTCGCTATCAGGTAGCGTGGATGCCGTATCTAAAATATGGCGCTCTTCATCCGTAATTCTATTTTGCGATGCTAATAGCGCCGTTTGCGTTTTAATATCGTTAAGGCGTTCATCTAAAATACGTCTTATTTCTTGCTGCTCTTGCCCTTGTAACGATGTTAAAGCGACAGGATTACCAGAAACAGGCGAATACCATTCAACCACGTCATCCGACTTTTTCTCTGGCGTCGCAAATAGAGAGCGATACTTAGTCGGAAAGTGTTGAGTCAGCAATTGGAGTAATTGCTGTTGATGGGTTAAAGCAAAATCGGCGCGGGTAATATCAGCCGTTAATCGTGAGATTCGATTCATATTTTAGAGAGCCTTATGTGACGGCTATATTCGTTTAAAGAAAGCAATTTAAGATAGCAATATTATTGACTATAACGGTTTTATAAAAAAGGTGAAATTAAAGCGCTCGTTTTTTTAATATAAGACAAATTTAAATTTTATTTCTAAATTCGCTCAATTTATTTCTCTATTTTAACAGGGAAAATAATCCATTTGCTTATTTATCTTCACTCCCATTAGGATGCGCATTTATGTTAAAGATAAAGATCGCAAATTGGCAGTCCATCCTTATTGAGTACTGGTGAATATTGATATAGCACATAGAGCAGCAAGGCGTTACAAGGTATGTTACCCATACTAAAAAATAGCCAAATCATTCGCTTTTAGAGGAATTTATTCCTCTCTTTACGTTGATATAACAGCAGGTTTCTGATGACAAATAAAATAAATAATAACCAATTACTTAATGATGTAACGCGCTACTGGAATATCAGAGCTGAAAGTTATAGTGAGTCTAATCAACAGGAATTGCTGAGCGAAAAACAACAGAAATGGCGTCATCTGTTATTAGGGCATATCAAAGAAGGTGAAACTTTAAAGGTGCTTGATATTGGTACGGGGCCAGGTTTTTTTGCCATTTTATTAGCGTTATCGGGTCATGATGTCACCGCGATTGATGCAACGCAGGGTATGTTGCTGGAAGCTAAACACAATGCGCAAACACATCAGGCAAATATTCAATTTATTCGTGGTGATGTACACCAATTGCCTTTTGCCAGTGAACAATTCGATTTAGTGGTTAGTCGCAACGTGACATGGAATTTAAAGGCACCTGAACAAGCGTATTCGGAGTGGTTTCGTGTATTAAAACCGGGCGGTAGTTTGATTAATTTTGATGCTAACTGGTATTTACATCTTTTTGATGAAAATTACTGGCAAGGTTTTGTGGCCGATAGAGAGCGTTCGGCTGAAAAACAAGTTGAAGATCACTACGTCAATACAGATACCAAAGAGATGGAACGAATTGCTCGCCAATTACCGTTAAGTCAAATTAAACGCCCACAATGGGATATTAATACCTTGTTAGAAGTCGGTTTTAGTCGATATATGATAGATACTCAGATTGGTGATTTTGTGTGGAACGAAGAAGAAAAAATCAATTATGGTTCAACACCCATGTTTATGATCCACGCACAAAAACAAAGAATAGATGATTAAAGGAGAATAACGTGAAGCCCTTATTTTCAGTGTTCCCAACCTTATTATTAACACTTGCATGTGCTTTCCCCGCATTAGCAGATAAAAGTAATAATATGTTGGATTATGCCAGTACAAAAGACATTCGTGATATTAACCCGCATCTCTACTCTGGTGAGATGGCGGCACAAAACATGGTATTTGAATCCCTTGTATTAAATACCGAAAAAGGCGTTGCACCTTATTTAGCGGAGCGTTGGGATATTTCTCCTGATGGAAAGAGCTACACTTTCTTTTTACGTCATGATGTGACTTTTAGCGATGGTGAACCCTTTAATGCTAAAGCAGTAAAATTAAATATTGAAGCGGTACTAGACAACTATGAACGCCATGCGTGGTTAGAGTTAGTTCGTCAGATTGATAACGTTGAAATTGTTGATGAATTCACGGTTAAATTAAATCTAAAAAATCCTTATTACCCAACATTAACCGAATTAGGTTTAACTCGCCCATTCCGTTTTATTTCGCCAAATTCTTTTATTAATGGCAAAACCAAAACGGGTGTTGCCAACTATATTGGTACGGGGCCTTGGGTATTAACTGAGCATAAAAAAGACCAATATGCTCAGTTTAAAGTTAATCCAAATTATTGGGGGGAGAAGCCCGTATTAAATGGTGTGATGTGGCGAGTGATCCCCGATAGGCAAACTATGTTACTTTCTCTACAAAAAGGGGATATTCAGCTTATTTTTGGTGCAGATGGCGACATGTTAGATATGGATTCATTTGAAGCTCTTATGGCGTCAGATAAATTCAAAACTGAAATGAGCGCACCGATCGCTTCTCGTGCGATTGTGCTCAATAGTAGCCGTGCAATGACATCCAGCCAAAAAGTTCGCCAAGCATTACAATATGCAGTTGATAAAGAAGGGATTGCACAAGGTATTTTAGCGGGTAGTGAAAAAGTTGCTGATACTTTAATGGCGCGCAGTGTGCCTTACTGTGATTTTGCTTCCCCAACTTATGCTTATCAACCAACAAAAGCGATTGAGCTATTAGAAGCCGAGGGCTGGGTATTACCAAAAGGTCAGGCTATCCGCGAGAAACAAGGTGAGAAATTACAGTTATTGCTCTCTTATAATGTGAATAATGCCGTCGAGAAAGAGATAGCCGAGCTTATTCAAGATGACTTTAAAAAGATTGGTGTCGGTTTAACAATTTTAGGAGAAGAAAAACAAGCCTATTTAGATAGACAAAAAAATGGTGATTTTGATTTACAATATTCACTCTCATGGGGAACACCTTACGATCCAGCTTCTTTTGTTTCATCCTTTAGAATACCGGCTCACGCAGATTACCAAGGGCAAAAAGGGTTGGCAAATAAAGCCCAATTGGATGCCATGATTGGCGAGTTATTAATTACCCCAAATGAAGCGCGTCGTCAGGAACTCTATAAAACCTTGTTTACCTCATTAGCGGCGCAAGCTGTGTATATTCCGTTAACCTATTCACGCACTAAAGCTATCCATCGTAGTGAATTAGAAAATGTAGGCTTTAATCCATCTCAGTATGAAATACCGTTTGAAAAGATGCGCTTTAAGCCTTAATTAATGCATCAATAAGAGTAACCAAAATAAGTGAGGCACGTATTATCAACGTGCTCCACTGACCAAATCTTATGCTACGTTATATATTTTGGAGAGTGCTGGCGATATTTCCGCTGGCGCTGATCATTTCATTTATTGCCTTTATTCTGTTGGAATTAGCGCCGTCTGATCCTGCGGAAGTCGCGCTACGCGTCAATGAAATAGTACCAACACCCGAAGCTATTGAAGGTATGCGCCATGAATTAGGGTTAGATAAGCCTTTTTTTACGCGTTACTTTTTGTGGTTAATGGCAGGTTTACAACTCGATTTTGGTACTTCTTTTCTTACGAGAACCCCTGTTATTCAAGAGATGTTACGGGCATTACCGCCAACACTTTGGCTGGCCTCTACCGCGCTATTCTTTATTATTATTCTGGCACTTCCTTTAGCATTATGGTGCGTGGCTAAACCTCAAAGTGTTGCAGATAAATGTATCCGTTTCATCGTGTTTATTTTAACGGCTATTCCTAATTATTGGTTAGGATTGCTATTAATTTGGGGCGTCGCTGTTTATTTAGATTGGTTGCCTGTCAGCGGAATGTTGTCGCCTCAGTCTGTTATTTTGCCTGCTCTGGCGCTCTCTTTAGGGTATATCGGTACTTATTTACGGCTATTACGCGGTGCGATGTTAAATCAATGGCATCATCCTTATGTCTTTTATGCCAAAGCGCGTGGATTACCCGATAATCTTATTTTACGTCGCCATATTTTACGTAATTCGCTGTATTCCAGTTTAACGGCATTGGGGATGAGTATTCCGAAGCTTATTGCGGGTACGGTGGTGATTGAGAATATTTTTGCTTGGCCGGGAATAGGGCGACTATGTATCAGTGCTATATTTGGTCGTGATTATCCGATGATACAAGCTTATATTTTATTGATGTCACTGTTATTTCTCTTTTTTAATTTTCTGATGGACGTCATTCAAATGATGGCTGATCCACGGTTAAGGAGATAATGATGTGGCGGCTTTTTTGGCAACGACTCGGAAAAGATAAAAGCGCCCAACTGTGTTTATTGGTGATGATGATTGTAGTTATTGCCGGAATATTCGCTCCTTGGTTGGCACCGCATGATCCCACATTAACTTCGATACGTTTGAAATTTAAACCCATAAGCTTTGATTACCCGTTAGGTACGGATAATTTAGGGCGTTGTATCTTTTCAAGGTTATTGTTTGGTATAAGAACGACGGTATTTTATGCCTTATTAGCCATGAGTGTGACATTAATGGTTGGTTGGTTAATGGGAATGTTAGCCGGATTTTTCCATGGCAAGACAGATACATTAATTATGCGTTTATGTGATGTGGTTTTGTCATTTCCCGCAGAAATTATGATCTTAGCGCTAGTGGGAATAATGGGGCCGGGTATTGGTAATATCTTAATTGCCGTTATTTTAGTGAAATGGGCATGGTACGCCAGAATGATCAGAGGGGTTGTTCGCCAATATTCCCATCGTAATTACATTGCATACGCACAGGTCATTGGCGCTCCTTCTCGTCATATTTTACGACGTCATTTATTACCCGTCACCTTTGCTGAAACTATTGTTTTAGCATCAACGGATATTGGTAGTGTTATTTTAATGATCTCGGCACTCTCTTTTTTAGGGTTAGGTGTACAACCACCAACGCCAGAATGGGGAAATATGCTTAGTGAAGCAAAAAATGTCATGGTATTACACCCAGAACAAATGTTACCCGCAGGGATTGCTATCACGATTGTTGTTACTGCATTTAATTTTTGGGGCGATTTCTTACGTGATGTGTTTGATCCAGATAATCGTCAGTCAGTAGGAGAAAAGCATGAACAACTTACTGACGCTTGAGCGTGTTTCTATTACTCATCAAGAAAGTGGAAAAAAACTGGTTGATGATATCTCTTTCTCGATAAAGCAAGGGCGTACATTAGCGATTGTAGGCGAAAGCGGCAGTGGCAAAAGTTTGATTAGTAAAGCCATTATGGGATTGTTACCTGAACAATTAGCCATGTCAGGGGAGATTTTCTTGAATGGAAAGAGAATCAGTCATGAGACGCTTTCTCAACGTAGAGCTTTATTGGGGACATCTTTAGGTGTGATTGTGCAAAATGGCATGAGTGCTTTTGATCCTCTGATGAGAATAGGAAAGCAATTTTGCCAAACGTTAATCTACCATTTTTCCTATTCTAAAAAGCGCGCCATAGAAGAAACTGAGCTGGCATTATCTCATGTGTTTCCTGATCAATTTCAATCTGTTATGCAAAAATTTCCTCACCAATTAAGTGGTGGGCAATTACAACGTGTGATGATTGCGATTGCACTTGCCTTATCACCGAAATTATTAATTGCAGATGAACCGACAACGGCACTTGATGCACCTCTTCGCCAAGATATTTTAAAACTGCTACAGCATATCGTCACAACTCATCATTCAACACTGATTTTTATTTCTCATGACTTAGGGATAGTCAATAAAATTGCTGACGATATATTAGTGATGCAAAAAGGAAAAATGGTTGAATGTGGCGAGAAAACAACCGTTTTATCGCATCCAACACAAGAATATACGCGTTATTTAATTAAGGCACGCCAACAGCTTTCATTACGTTTCGAGCAATTGATTAATCAAAAAATGGATTAATATCAGCATAATAAAAGAGGGTTTATGTTATTAAACGTTGAGAATATCAGTAAGTATTATACTCAAAAAAATAACACACTATTTGGTGAAAAAGTGAAGGTTATCGACTCGCTCTCTTTTAATATTCATTCGAGTGAAGCTTTTGGTTTAGTGGGTGAAAGTGGCAGTGGTAAAAGTACCTTAGCGCGTTTAATTTGTGGATTAGAGTTACCTGATAACGGGGCTATTTTTTTAAATAAGAAGCCTGTTACCAAACGGCTTCATCGCCAAGGTATAATCAGTATTGTTTTTCAAGATTATATGACCTCTGTTAATCCGACATTAACGGTAGGCGAGATTATTGCGGAGCCGATTAAAATCATTAATCCAAGTATTAGCACTCAAGCATTGAAAACACTTATTTTTGCTTTTTTAGATAAAGTAGAATTACCTAGAAGCTGTTATACACGTTATATATTTGAGCTTTCTGGAGGGCAGGCTCAAAGAGTATGTTTATGTCGTGCATTAGCCTCTTATCCAAAGCTTATTGTATTAGACGAAGCGCTTAGCTCTTTAGATATTCCCACTCAAGTTCAAATATTAGATTTATTAAAACAGTTAAAAGAAGAATTTACACTCTCTTATCTTTTTATTAGCCATGATATTCAAACGGTGGCTTATTTCTGCGATAAAGTGATGTTCTTTTTACAAGGTAAAAATATTGAATTGTGTGAGATAAATAACCTAGGTAAAGTCACGCAGGATTATTCAAAAAAATTAATTCAATCCGTTATTTAATCAATAAGCGGTAATAAAAAGCAGCAATAAAATATTGCTGCTTTTTATTGGCAAAAATTAAAGATTATTCATTAAATGTTCTTGAACTGCTTTTGCATCGTTTGCAGCATTGAAATCAATACCAAAGTTTAGCGTGCCATCTTTGAGTTCAACACGACGAGGTGTTGCTTTAGAGCAGGTAATATTCTGTATTTTTTCTTTTACCGTTTCTTGTGCTATTTTCGAGCTTTCACAAGTATTAATTACGCCTTTTAATCCTTCGCTACAATAACTATCAACACCTGTTGTTTTTAAATCATCAGCAGTAAATGCCGACCAATCAAAAGCCACTTTTATATTGGCATCACAGCTTTTATTTAAATCGACAACACGAGATTGAATATTATCTTCAAATTTTTGTTGTAATTCTTTTTCAGCTAATGTTGCTGAAAAGGCACAAGAGGAAATAAGAAGTAGGGAAAGACTAACCGTAATATTTTTCAACATAATTAAATGCTCCAAAAAAGAATATATAAATTTAAATTAACTTATTAAAAATAAAGTAATAGAGCGTTATAGCAATAGGAATATTATTGTTTTTCTTTATTTAATTATTTTTTGAATAATATCTCTCATTATTAGCGAGATATCTTTTTATCAAAGGGTATTTATTGTCGAAATAATCCTATTTTTATAAGTGCTTTTACTTATTTTATTAATTAAATGTTCGTTAGTTTAATAACGAACATAATCGATTCAGTACATCGTCTCAATAACGCATAAAGCCAAATAAATAAATTATCAATAAAATCATAATATTAAGTTATCTATATAGATCTGCATCACAAACCAATCTTATTGTGATTGTTTTTTCGTCATGCTCGAATTAACTTGCTAACTCGAAGTAGCAAAAATTAGCATAGCGTTAGCAAATGATGAGGGTTCGCATGGAACAACAATATTTTATTGGCGTTGATGTTGGCTCAGCCAGTGTCCGTGCAGCGGTATTTGATAGCAATGGAAAGCGTTTGGGCTTTTCTGTCCGCCCTAT
>JAEYFY010000141.1 GCA_023454395.1 Pseudomonadota bacterium | reverse complement strand
TAAGCCGATATAAACGGCATCCGCACCATTATCTATGGCCGCTTTTAAGGCAGGTAAATTACCCGCAGGGCACAGCAATTCCATCTTCACTTCCCTTTAGAAATTAAGAATGATCAGAAATTGTAATAAGCAAGATAAAAAAAGGTTTTGATTTAGGGCAGAGAACTTTGTTTTTTGCTTAAGTAAAATCAGAGAACACAAAATGTGAGCAACGGATTAACGGAATATTGATATAGGATCGCAGAATATCTGTTCATCTCTGGCACAATAGCCCCTAATTTTATTTATAGGAGTCCGAACGTGTTTAATAAAATTCGTACCCACTTGGTTAAAGAGGGGCCTCGTTTTTTACGTTATCCCTTACAAGTCACCCCATTTGCTCTGCAACGCGATATTTTAGAACAGTTTTTAAGCTGGCAATTTCGTGAATCTTTAGCGGAAGGCGATTTGCACTTTCTAGAAAATAAATGGCTAAAAGTTGAGATAAGAGACTTACATTTACAGTGGTTTATCAGTGTTCGTGATGATAAATTAGTGGTTAGTCGCTTAGAAAAAGAAGATGTCAGCTTTAGTGGAAATGCAAATGATTTTATTTTAATTGCTGCGCGCAAAGAAGATCCTGACACCTTATTTTTCCAACGTCGTCTACAAATTGAGGGTGATACAGAACTCGGGTTATATGTTAAGAACCTGATGGACGCAATTGAATTAGACTCAATGCCATCTGTGTTGCGTTTTGGTTTATTACAACTGGCTGAGTTTGTAAAAAGTGGGCTTCAAGAAGAAACCGAAGACACTCTACACAGCCATGAACTGAGCTCAACTTCATGCTAATACGTGTTGAAATTCCCGTTGATATTCCAGCTATTGATAACCTTTTACGTCAAGCGTTTCCTACAGGTGCAGAAGCTGATTTAGTGGGACATTTACGAGAAGAGGGACTGCTGACATTAGGTATGGTCGCAGTAGATGATGAAGGCCATGTTATGGGTTACATTGGCTTTACTCCGGTTGATGTTGATGGTGTAGATTGCCAGTGGGTAGGGCTTGCACCTCTTGCTGTTGCACCTGATTTCCAGCGCCAAGGTATTGGACGCCAACTGATTAATGAAGGATTAGATAGCCTAAATGAATTTGGTTATGGCGCTGTGGTGGTGTTAGGTGAGCCAGAGTACTATCAAAAGTCAGGCTTTATTCCTGCAAAATCACAAGGGTTACATTGCAAATGGCCTGACACAGAAGAGGCATTTCAGTTCTATGCTCTCGATAATGGTAATGTTGAAAATATTCATGGTTTAGTGAATTTTTCGCCATTATTTGATGAGGTTTAGTCGAGCAGGTCGCTTATCGCGTTAAATATAACACAATGTCTGAAGGCTGGTCTTTGATCAGCTTTTCTTTTTGTGTTTTCTTCAATTGCTTTAATTGGTATTCAAGTTGAGAAGCGCGTTGTCGAGAGCCTATTTGGCAATGAAACTCTAATAACAAAGGTCCTTTTCCTTTGAGGGCTTTAGCGCCAGTTCCATTCTGGTGCTGAGTAAAGCGTCGCTCAACATTTGTCGTTATTCCGGTATAAAGATAGCCAAGACGATTTCTGACAATATAGAGTGACCACACTGTATCAGCCATCATTTTTTCCTTTTCGTGCTACTTTCTCTTTTGATAAATAATATTTCTTAATTTTTTAAGTGAGTAATTTATCGCGTTATCAAAATAAAATCTATTAGATATATCAATATGTTGTGAAATATTTGTGACAATAAGTTTTGTCATTTAAAAAATAATATTCAATTTTTTTGAAAATGAACAGCAATTATTGCTAATTTTAAAGTTAAACTAAAGCGCATAATATGATCCACATCACAGAGAGACACTCCGCGATAACTAACAAAATTAGAATTTATTTGGAGCATATTATGAAAAAATCTACATTAATCGCTGCTACATTAGCTTTAAGTGCTATTTCATTCGGTTCAATCGCATCTGATAGCGTATCAAAAAGCCCGTCAGTGAATGGTGAGTATATCACAATCACAGGTAACGATACTTTAGATGGTTTAACCACTAAGATTGCCCAAATCGCAAAAGATGAAGGTGCAAAAAGTTTTAAAGTTGTAGGCGCAACAGGTGATAATTACCTCACTGTAAATGCTGAAATTTATCGTTAATTTTAATTATTCTCGATAAATAACCTGTAATAAGAGACACGCGGTAAGACGCTCGTTTTGATGATATAATTATCAACTAAACAGCGTCTCTTTTTGTATCTATACAGGTTTATTATGTCTTCTTTAGATTCGATCAAAATAATTAAACAATATATTCGAAGCAACCATGTGTTTACCTTATGTACAACTCGTTCATTAGGTGATATTTGGTGTGCAAATTGTTTTTATTGGTTCGATGAAAGCCAGATGAGACTTGTTTTTCTTTCTGAAAAGAAAACGCGTCATGCTCAAATGATGCAGGAAAATTTATTAGTTGCAGGGAGTATTAGTACGCAAGAAATTGCAGTATCCGATCTGCAAGGTATTCAATTCACTGGCTCTGTTGCTTTACTGGCAGGTCAGGACGACATCAACGCAAGAAAACATTATTGTTTACGCTTTCCTGTCGCATTAGCCGCCATCCATGTACCTTTATGGGAATTACAATTACAAGAAATTAAGATGGTCAATAATCAGTTAGGTTTTGGGACTAAGCTGTATTGGCAACGTGATTAAGCTGATTATTTTTTCTCAAATTCCTTTTATTCCCAAAAATAATGATTCTTCTGTTCCCACCCTTTTAAAGACATACATGAAGTATAGAAGGTTCTTCTGTCTTCTTGATTAATGTCTTCAACATAGCTTTCTGTCATTGGTACGCGTTCAGTGTAGGTTTTTTTATCACCACAATGGTCTTTATCATCTTTACGACACGTCTTTTGCACATCACGATAAACAGTACGTTGTAGCACTTCTTTGCGGATAGGATAGCGAGTATTGGCATCGAGATCGCAAATTAGCTTTGCTTCTTGCAATGTGTAATCTGATGCACCTTTGGGTTCCCAAGTACTGCTGCAACCCGAAAGTAAAATTATTGAAAACAAAGGGAAAAGTGCTAATTTCATATCAAATATCATCATAAAAAGAATAGTCAAGAGCGTTAATAATAAAACAAAACTAATTACTTTGACCATCTTTTTTGAAAATGATTCGCATTTGATAACGGAGGTGATTAAGTAAGAATGGTAAGAAAAAAGCCCATTATATAAATGGGCTTTTAGGGATCACTCAAATGATGAAAGATTTTTTTCTATCTCAGCATCTATTTCAGTATGCTGGAGATGTTTAGCACCGAGTTTCTTTTTCAGTTCAGTGCCTAGCTTCACGAGTTGTTCTCGATTCGCTTTAGACTGCTTTTTACCCCATTTTTTTAAATGGTAGTTCAGTTCATGATCTTCAGAAAAGCTTACATATTTATTATCACTTAAAGGCATACATCCTCCAGTTAATTCAATGTGTATTACTTCAATTTATGGATCACCTGATTACTACTACCACGCCACAGTAATGCGGGATCATAAAGTTCTTGTACGAACTTCCCATCAATCAGTACGTTAATAAAGTTAACGACTTCTTGCTGCTCTGGGGTTAAGTCAGCCAGTAAGTAGCCAGTCCAAACCCAAATATCTTTCTCAGGGCATTCCGTTTTAACGCGTTTTACCAATTTTAATATAGCAGAAAGATTTTGAGGGTGTAGCGGATCGCCACCTGAAAGTGATAATCCTTGTCGTTTAATACGGTCGTCTTGGAGATCCGCAATGATCTGATCTTCCACTTCTTGTGTAAACGGCTTGCCCGACGTTAATGACCACGTTGATTTGTTATAACAGCCGCGGCATTGGTGTATGCACCCTGAAACAAACAGGGTGCAACGTGTACCAGGACCATTTACCACATCAACAGGGTAATATTGATGGTAATTCACACTCTTAACCTAACTGACCATTTGCCAGATGTTTAACTCGACGTTTAACTTCTTCCTGTTTACCCGCATTAAATGGTCGTGAATCAGGGCTACCTAAATATCCACATACACGACGAATAACAGAGACTCTAGCAGGGTTGTGATTACCGCAACGTGGGCAAGTAAACCCTTTGCTAGTACAAGAAAATTCACCGGTATAGCCACAATCGTAACATTCATCAATTGGGGTATTTGTGCCGTAGTAAGGAACACGGGTATAGCTATAGTCCCATACATCCTCTAACGCTTTAAGGTTATGCTGTAAGTTTGGATATTCGCCGTAGCAAATAAAACCGCCATTTGCTAATGGGGGATAAGGTGCTTCAAAATCCAGTTTGTCGTATGGATTGACTTTTTTCTCAACATCTAAGTGGAAGCTATTAGTGTAATAACCTTTATCCGTTACACCCGGTAAGATACCAAATTCAGCAGCATCTAAACGACAGAAACGGTCACATAAGTTTTCACTTGGGGTGCTGTAAAGGCTAAAGCCATAACCTGTCTCAGCTTTCCATTGGTCAGTGGCTTCACGTAGACGATTAATAATCGCCACTGCTTTTTCTCTTAAGGTTTCATCGTCAAAAACGTGTGTTTGAGTACCAAACAGTGCATTAATGGTTTCATGAACACCAATATAACCAAGAGAAATTGAGGCTCTGCCATTTTTAAAGATTTCAGCCACATTATCATCTGCTTTCAAGCGAACACCGCAAGCACCTTCCATATAAAGGATAGGGGCAACACGCGCTTTGACGTTTTCTAAACGAGCAATACGTGTCATCAGTGCTTTTTTCGCTAATTCAAGGCGGTCATCAAGTAGTGACCAGAATGTCGCTTCATCACCTTGAGCTTCAATAGCAATACGCGGTAGATTCAGGCTGATAACGCCTAAGTTATTACGACCTTCGTGGATCATTTCGCCATTTTCTTCGTAAACACCTAAGAAACTACGGCAACCCATTGGAGTTTTAAATGATCCCGTCACTTTCACAACTTGATCGTAATTTAAGATATCGGGATACATGCGTTTACTTGCACATTCAAGAGCAAGTTGCTTGATATCGTAATTAGGATCACCAAACTTATGGTTTAAGCCATCTTTAATGGCAAAAACGAGTTTAGGGAAAACAGCCGTTTTACGGTTTTTACCTAAACCTGCCATACGGTTTTCAAGAATAGAGCGTTGAATTAAACGCGCTTCTTTTGATGTACCAAGACCAAAGCCAAAAGTGACAAATGGGGTTTGTCCATTAGCCGTATGCAGCGTATTGACTTCATACTCTAAAGATTGGAATGCGTCGTAACACTCTTTTTCAGTGCGTGCAGTGGCATAGGCTTCTTTGTCAGCAATCTGCCATTCTTCTGCTACTTTATAGTGTTTGTCATAACTTGATTTTACAAACGGCGCTAATACTTCATCGATACGATTTATTGTTGTACCGCCATAAATATGGCTTGCCACTTGTGCAATAATTTGTGCAGTTACTGCTGTTGCTGTTGAAATAGATTTAGGGGGTTCTATTTCCGCATTTCCCATTTTAAAGCCATTGTTTAACATGCCTTTAAGGTCAATTAGCATACAGTTAAACATAGGGAAAAACGGGGAATAATCGAGATCATGATAATGAATTTCACCACGCTCATGGGCGAGTACCACATCTCTTGGCAGGATATGCAATTTTGCGTAATGTTTAGCCACAATACCCGCAAGTAAATCACGTTGGGTCGGGATAACTTTACTGTCTTTATTCGCATTTTCATGAAGAATAGAGACATCACTTTGTTCGATAAGACCTCGAATTTCCTGAGTTAGTCTTCCACGTTGCTCACGAGCAACATCTCGGTCATGACGGTATTCAATGTAGGCTCTGGCAACATCTTTATGTTCGCCAGCCATCAGCTGATTTTCTACGGCGTCTTGGATCTCACGGATATCGACATTCGAACGTCCTGCGAGAGATTGTGAAACGGATTGCGCGATAGAATCGCAATAATCATCATCAGTGATCTCACAAGCTACGGCGGCTCTTTTGATAGCATCGCTGATGCGGGTTTGGTCAAAAGAGACTTTACATCCGTCTCGTTTTATCACTATGGTTTTCACAATCTTGCT
>JAEYFY010000468.1 GCA_023454395.1 Pseudomonadota bacterium | reverse complement strand
AGAAAATCTCTCGTAACAGGGTTAGCCGGTACAAGAGTATCGTTAGACATTTTGATAAAGCTATGCTGTGCCATACTTGACTCTCAGTTGACACAGCAAATGTTTAGGATTGGGTGTTCAGACCAATGGTATGATTATATAGGAATTAGCTAACCGAATAAATAAAAGAAGTTTTATCGCTAATTGGTTTATTAACACAAAACAACTCTCGTACTAACTCTTTTGTAATCCCTGTTTTAACAAGAATGTTATTCCATGATAGGTCGTCTAACATTTCAATACTTCTAGTAAGTAGCGTTGGTTCTTCAACTTGGATAGAATTATCCCCAGGCTCAATTGCAGTATATCCTTTTGTATTAAGATACATATATCCTTGTCTTGCTTGGTCTTTTGTAATTAACCCTAAAGCTGAAGCTCTATAAATTATCATTCTTAGGCTTACTCTCCAGCGTAATTTAAACTCAACTAAAGCACTCCAATCTAAATAACGCCCTTTCATTTTAGGAAATTCTTTCATGAAAGAAACTCTTGGAACCATAAAAGCACTAGAAAACTGATTTGCTTGACTCTCAGTTAAGTTATCTCCAGTAATAATTCCATCGTGTAAAACGATATGACCCAATTCATGTCCAATATCGGATCTAAATCGACATACAGAACTTTTAGCATCGTTACGAATTATTATTGGCCTCTTACTATTTACAGTAAAAGCATCAACTCTGTCATCAACATCGGACACATGTGCGATAATAATGCCTAAATTCTCAACGAATTTAACCATAGATGTTATTGGTCCTAAACCAATCCCCCAATAGCGACGACAACTCTCAGCTATCCGTTCAATATCATCTAATGTACTCATTGCTCGATCTGAAATATCCGGAATATTTAGCTCAGGATATTCAATTTCATCTTCAAGAGCAGATAATAAAGAACTCAAGATTTCAGCCCTCGCTAATATGCTATTAGTTAAAGTTTTAGTTCTCGATTTTTTACTTCTAAAATGACATTGTTCATCTTCTATTGGGTAGCTACGCTCACTAAATAGAAAATTAGGCAATATATTCAAATGCCTTGCAATCTCATCAGTTAGCTCTTCTGATGGTTTAAATCCTTTCTCTAATTTACTAATATATTGTTTACTTTTACCTAAAGCTGTCGCTAACTCTTCACACGACAACCCCCTCGCCATCCTAGCAAGACGTAACTTATCCCCTCTATAGCCTGATTTAAAATCAAACAGTTCCATCTTTTTTCACAGTTTCATCTGGTGCGTTACGACGTTTAAGTGGTGCATCACTAATGTCAGTCGCTTCAGGTCTCGCTTCTGAATTATCCATTAATGGAACAGAAACTGCGTCATGGTATCTAATCTCACTAATACATGCGCCATACTGATTAATCCCAACTAAAGCTACATCCCACTGAGGATAATCATCCGTATCTTCAATATAGAATGGCTCAGCAAGAACACGCCAAATGAGATCTTCTTCAGCTTCTGAATCATCACCACCAAATAATGTTAATTGTTTAAATTCTGCTTTATTTCGAACTAAACGATGTTTTTTCTTTGGTTCACTAATACAATCCTTTGAAAACTGAATCGGTATATTATTAATTGCAAAGACAAAATCCAGTTTGTCATATACCATTTTTAATTCTGGTATAGTGCCTTCTTCTGCAGTATCTTGAATATGATTTTTGACCCACCCATAAGCACGAACACCATTGATCCAATTACAATCTAATTTATGTTCATGTTTAGGCAATTCAGTTAGTACACCAGCAATAGATTTCAATAAATAAGTAACTGGTTTTTCTTCTAAAGAGGGTTGAATATCCCAACAAGGGGCAAGACTTCTATCTTCCATTCGTATTAAATCCTATATTGTGAAATGTCAGATATATATTTTCGCATTTTTGTGTTTTTGTCAACCAAAAAACTTCGGGTATATTAACATTTGACAACCAGTATTCTTAATGTATTTATATACTCAATTTTACCTCATGATATCCTTTGGTTACCCAACATTGTGAATCACCAGACAAACAGCATTGTTGAACAGGTAATTGCTCACCACATCGTTTACACTTTTGCTTAGATAACTTCTCAGCTTGCCTTTTATACTCAGCATCATCTTTACGAATAAGCATCTGTAAGTATTCAACAGCATCATACGGTTCTCGACCAGGCATACGTAATACACAATTACGCTTTAACATTTCCAATTCTTGATTATCTACAAGTAATTCAATTTTGGTTACACCTAATTCTTTCTGTCGTTTACGTTGTTCTGCTTTACGTTCTGCTACTGTTTTTGCCATTGGTCTTGCCTCTAATATTTAACTTAATGGCTTGGTCGAGCCCTAATTAACTTATCTAAAATGCTTCTGTAGCTTGTTGTCCTTTTCGTGCATAGCTTTTTCTATTATCATTTCCTTTAAATGACAACCTTTCTGCCTCCCCCTTACTAATATTTTTAATATAAGAATTCACCAACTGAGCATAAGCGGTACCAGTATTTCCATCACGATTTAATCTGAGAAGAATTTCCATTAGAGATTTATCAGCATTATCGTTATAAACAGCATCACGATATAAACCAATCCATACATCACAATCTTGCTCAATTTGCCCTGTATCACGGCTATCAGCGGGTGTTGGTCTTTTATCTGCCCTATCTTCCAATTTACGGTTAAGTTGAGTTAATAACAGGACTACACAATCCATTTCTTTCGCTAGGTTTTTTAACCCTGTAGTAATATCACCGTATGCAATATCACGACGTTCAGCCTGACCGGACTTGATAAGAGTAAGGTAGTCAATCGCTATTAGGCCTATGTGCCCCTTAGCTCGTTTAACCTTACGACATTCAGCAATGATATGGTTAAGATCAATACCAGGAGTGCTATCGATATACATATTCGATTCCGCAATCTCTTTTGCTCTGGCTAATGCTCTGGCCATTTCCATATCATCATGTGTACCTGTATAAAAAATATCTGCTGATACATCGCCTTCTTGAGAGATCATTCGTTCAATGATCCCACGGTCTGTCATCTCAAGGCTGAAAAGCAATGTAGGTAACTTGTGGTTTAATGCAAAGTGAGTTGCAACACGATTATAGAATGCGGTTTTACCCATTTTAGGTCTTGCACCAACAACAATTAATGATCCTCTTAATGCCTGTTTGGGAGCCATTAACTCATCCAGTGACTCTATACCCAAAGTAAAACCCACCGCATTTTTAGGATCACTAAAGCGCCTATCAACATCATCAAGCCAATCACCAACAACATCTAGAGCAGGTCTTAAGCCTTTGCTCTTTCCTGTTTTAGCATGTTCGATAATGCTTGATACAACCTGCTGAACATTTGATAGTTTATTGTTGATATCAAGACCATCATTCGCCATTAGCATTTCAACGCAGGTATTCAGGTTGTTGATAGCATAACGCTGTATTGCCTTGTCTCGTACAATCCGAGCGTAGTTCACAATGTTAGCAACTGAAGGTAATCTACAAAGCTCCGCTATATAGGCAAATCCCCCAACTTTTTCTAAATCACCACTAAGGGTTAAAGAGTCACTAACTGTAATGACATCAGTTGGATAATCAGATTTTATTAACTTCACTATCTCTGTAAAAATTCGACTGTGAGGCCTTGAATAAAATGCTCCTGATTTAACTAATGATATTACATATTGACGTTTATCTTCGTCAGTGCTGATCATCAAACCACCTAGTACAGCCTGCTCTGCCTCAAGGTTGTATGGTGGTGTGAAATAATCATTTGTCATTAGCACGTTCCTCCTTGACAGCGACATAGCAACGCTCAGTAATCAAATAATCTAAATTTTTACGTCGCCATGTCCCCCCTCGCCCATTATCTCGATCCTCCATCATCCATCGACAATTACTGGCAATATACGATAAATAATTCTCCCAGCGCTCTTGATTGAATTTAAATTTTATCCAGAAATTTCTTAACTTCCGTTTACGCTCATCAGTCATCACTTTGATAGCTGGCATATCAGCCAAAATATCGTGATATGAATTAATAATATTTTCATAATTCAATTTAATTTTTGATGACGATTTTTTGTCGTCAGGTTCTCCTGACGTACCATCTGTAATATCTGTAGTAATATATGTAGTAATCTCTGTAGGATCGAACTGCGGATTTGTTTCATCGCCACCGTCGGTTTTGTCTTGTCGCGGTCGTTCGTTTTGTTGTTCCGCGAAATCACCATTGTGACTTTCCCCAGTTGCGCTTTGCGCATTTGGGGTATTTTCAATAGGTTGTGACATGACACAATCTAATTTTTCACAGTCAATTAGATAATAAATTTTATGCTCTAGGCGTTTATTAGTCTCAATCAAAATGCCTCTGCTAACTAAATGCTTTCTGGCTGTAAGTTGTTCTCGATAGCTTAAACCCGTTTCAGATTCAATTTCTTCTGAGGTTTTATAAACACCTAATTTAGAGTCAGCTTTATCCTGCCAATAAAATATTTGGCTAAAAAATATTACTGCATTTACACTGCCAAAACGTTTTACTAGCCCAGGGAAATAAGCAACTGGACGTCCAAAGTCTAATAACAAATCGGAGGCTCTCACTTCACACCCCCAACGATTTAGCTATGTCATGACAAGCATTTTTATACTGATCAGTCGTTAGTTTTTTTGAGCATAACTTTTGTTTCTGCTTCTCATACTGTTCCCAAACTAACAGCGCAATAACACGTCTACCTTCAAAAATATCCTTAATTTCTGAGATATGAGCAGGTTTATCATTCAGCATAAACCCATTGCGGTATGTGATTTTTTCAGTTGATCTAATCATTGGTCTTGCCTCTTGAATTAGTGCACGCTGGTCGGGCGTGATATTTCATTTAATGCACGTACTACATTGTTTATTTGGTGTGACATGTCACGACCTTCTAATAAGATTTCAGTCATAGCATCAGCAAAACGCTGAATGGCTACGGTTGCTAAATAGTTTTTGGTGTCTCCACGTACTCGAGCTAATCTCGAAGCCGGTAGTGCCATTTCTATCGCTGGCATTAATTCGGCTATTTTTCTTTGAGATGCGCGAGAATCACCACGTAACCAACGGAAAATTTGTTGCCGGTTATTGTTGATTGCTTTCCAGTCAGCTTTACCCGCTTGATCCTCAATCATCTGTAAACGACCTTTATCTTGAGTGATAACTAACCGTAAATAAGCTCTGCTGATCTCAATAGCAACATGCTCTTGCCCTTGCTCTACCGCCCAGTCCTCAACTTCGGCTCTGATAGTATTAATATCAAAATTCATTTTTGCGTCTCCTGTCGCTAGTAAAATTGATTATTAAGAATCAGTTTTTTAAACGCTCTATCGCTACATTAGCTTTAAGCGTTCCTTGAGTGATTTTTTCGATTAACAACGCGTATTTCCATGGTATCTCAGGCTTCCAAATGCTCACGGTCGATTTAGAAATACCTAGGGCCTTTGCTGTTGCAGTGACACCGCCAAAGAAATTAATTACATTTTTTTTTAACATGGGTTACATCCTCTGTTGAACTTGATAAACTAGTTTATAATCGTAAACACCAAAGATCAATATAATAAACTTATTTTGTTTAGAAGGGTGAACATGAAAGCATTTAACATACATGACCGTATAAACCTATGTATGAGCCAATTACACTTAAAGAGTCGTCATATTGTTGAAGCCACAGGTGCATCCAAAGGCGCAGTTAGCCAGTGGATAAATGGAAAGTCAGAGCCATCTTCCAAATACATCCCAAACTTAGCTAGGGTATTACGAGTATCAGAAAATTGGCTTCTTGAGGGAGGGCCTGTAAATGAGATCCCTTCTAATGAGGCAACCTCATACCACATAAGAATTCATGAAATCCCATTGATTTCATTTGAACAAGCAGCAATATGGCATGAACTAATGCATGGGCCAGATGTTGAAGCGACATCATGGTTAGAAGTACTTGAATTAGTTTCCCCATTCGCATTTGCTGTTAAAATGGAAAATAATTCAATGATGAATATATCTGGGCAAGGTTTGTCGATCCCAGTAGGTGCCACTTTAATTGTCGATGTAGGAACTCAAATAAAATCAGGCTCTATTGTTGTAGCTAGAGTAAGCCCTAACGATAAACAAGCGATAGTAAAGCAATATATAATTGATGGGCCTAATAAATATTTAATGTCTTTAAACTCTGACTATGAACGAATTCAAGTAACTAACGACACGCTGATCATCGGTGTATGTTTAAAAATGCAGTTACAGCTTTACTAATTTACGTCACATTATATTAGAACCAGCATTTGCTGGTTTTTTTATATCCATCACAAAATTGTTCACAATTCTAAACTTTATTATTGACATTTTTTGTTCATAATAATAAACTCTTTTTCATTGGTTCAGAAACATAAACGATGTAAGAAACAATCTGAATTAATATTTCTATTTAAACCACAGCAAGTGTTTAGGTAAGTGTTCAGATTCAGTTTTGCTGTTATGTCGGAGGAGAACCACAGCTCTCATCGCGACCTGTCATGATTACCACGGCATAACGGCAAGTTTTTTAGCAATACCAGGGAATTTAATTAGTTACCGACCAAAGCTACAAGGCAAGACCTGACAGCCCGGAAAGACGGGCATCTATTGATGAGGAAATTATTGTGAATAAGAAAGCAAGCACAGTTTCAATTATTATTGATACCAGCGAACTTGAAAAAAAAATAACAAAAGTTATTTCATTACTTCCGTCTGAACTTGCTGATAAGTTCCTGTCTGAGCTTTTGAACTTGGACGATAACATCGTGTTCAGTGATTACTCTGGCACAGTGCAGGCAGGGATGTCCAATAATCTCGTCTATTTTCTCGACTTTAACGCTAGTTTCTACAGCAAAATCCTGTCCACAGCCCGGACATTTAATACGGATGTTACTACTCATAATTCAGTTCCTTAAATACGTTGCGGTGACTGAATTATACACAGATTCCTTGCGTTGCGGAATGCAGGAACCTCAACCGCCTGATGAGGATAAATAATCAGGCAACAAATTTTAGACGTAAAAAAACCCACCGAAGTGGGTTCCTTTACCTCGGGTCGCCGACCAAAGCTAACCGAGAGTTCTACTAGCGCGACCAAACGCTAGAAGAGGCAAGACCAATGATAAATCACTGATCGCAGTTATTTTAAAGGAGTTGCTATGAAAGCACAACCTGAAAGCCTAACCGTCACACTCTATATTCACGCTCAAAAACAGTTCGATGGTTCTTATCAATATAACGCCTACGCATTTAAAGCCGATCCCAATGCTGGACTAGGTTTTGTTATTGCGGAACATACTGTTGATGTCCCTTTTAAAGAGCCTACTCAAACTGATCTCATTCACGCTGAAATTGATTTTCTACGTAATGAACAAGAAAAAATTCTTGCTGATGCCCAAGTGAAATCAAGCTTGT
>JAEYFY010000458.1 GCA_023454395.1 Pseudomonadota bacterium | reverse complement strand
GTCGTAATTTTGGTAAAGATCGCAGATACCCAATTACAAGCGGTTTTGGTCGCCACAACTGGTAATAGCAGGATAATACGATGAAAAAAATTGAAGCGATAATTAAGCCGTTTAAATTAGATGATGTAAGAGAAGCGCTCGGAGAAGTGGGTATCACGGGAATGACGGTAACAGAAGTGAAAGGCTTTGGTCGCCAAAAAGGGCATACGGAGCTTTACCGCGGTGCTGAATACATGGTCGATTTTTTACCTAAAGTGAAGATTGAAATTATTGTCTCTGATGAAATTGTTGAAACCTGCGTAGATACAATTATGACAACGGCACAAACAGGTAAAATTGGTGATGGTAAGATTTTTGTCTTTGATGTGAGTCGCGTTATTCGTATTCGTACTGGCGAACAAGATGAAGAGGCTATTTAGTTATTAATTAACTTAAGCCAAATAATTATATTTCTCAGTTTTATTAAAGCCCGATATTTTTTAATCAAAATATCGGGCTTTTTCTTTTTTTTGCGCATAATTAATTTTTTAATGTTTCACCTATAATGCTATTTATATCTTATACAAGTCTATTGATGATTCTAAGCAATTTATTTTACTATTTTTTATAAACTTTAAGGCACAAAATGTTATTCAATAACTTTTAAGGAAAGTTATTATCATCAACATTAAAAAATCATTAAGGTATGGGCAAAATAGTGTTTACTTATTTATTAAAGCGTCTCGCTTTATTTTTATGTGCAGCAGTGTTAATCGCTATCACGACAGGATTTATTTTTCTTGATATTTTGGTTTTTGATAATGGTATTTCTGAAACGTCGGTAACTGAATTAGGCCAAGAAATTATCGTTGCCATGATTTGCTTATTCTTTTTTGTTAAAGCGTGCCAAGGAAGTGAACAACAGGGAGCATTCACGCTTATTATGGGCTTTTTCTTGTGTATTTTAATCCGTGAGTTAGATAGTGTATTTGATCAGATTGCACACGGATCGTGGGTTTGGTTTGCGCTCACAGTAACGTTTATTTGTATTGCCATTGCGATTAGAGAAGGCAAGAAAACGTTAAAAGGTTTAATTCACTTTATTACTCACCCAAGCCATGGAATGTTAGTTGCTGGTCTATTATGCGTTTTACTGTTCTCACGTTTATTTGGTATGGGAATACTATGGCATAAATTATTGGGCGAGGATTATAACCGAACTGTTAAAAACATGGTGGAAGAGGGCTGTGAATTATTTGGTTATACGCTCTGTTTAATTAGTGTTATTTGGTACGGTTTTTCTGCTAAAGATCATGTTATTCCTGCTGCGATTGAAAAAAAATATCGATCATAAAAAGTAGTGAAATAACCAATAAAAGCGCTGATAAATATAACGTTATCAGCGCTTTTTTTATTCAATTTAAAATTGGACTTTCATGAACGTATTTTTACTGTAAATCTTGTGTAATAACAGCATGAGGACCAAAGCACTCATAATGAAGTTTGTCACTATTAATACCTAATTCAATAAGTTGCTTAGCAACAGATTGCATAAAAGGTAAAGGACCACAAAAATAGAAATGCATATCAGGAATAGCTAACCAATCTTCAACTTGTTTTAATGTCATTAAGCCTTCGAATTGATAATCTTTATTTTGCACGTCTTCAGAACGTGGTGTGCGATACCATATCGCTTGTTGATAGTGTGAAAGTTGAGTGCCGACTTGATTAACTTCATCTTTAAAAGCATGGACTCCACCATGTTCGGCCGCATGTAACCAATTAATATTAGCTTGATGAGCTGAAAGCGTGTGTAACATGGATAGCATTGGTGTTAAGCCCACACCTGCTGAAATTAAGGTTACTGGTGTTGTTGGTGACACATCTAAATAGAAATCGCCCCCTGGTGCGGCGACTTGTAAAGTATCACCTTCTTGAACATGGTCATGAAGAAAATTAGATAAAATGCCTTTATCTTCGCGTTTTACTGCGATGCGATAGGTTTTATTATTTGAAGATTGAGTTAATGAATATTGACGTATTTCTTGGTTTTCAAGATGTTCATCACGGATATAAAGACTTACATATTGCCCTGCTTGATAAGCAGTAACAGCAAGCCCATCTTCAGGCTCTAATTCAAAACTAGTAATTACATCACTTTGTTTTATTTTATGTTTAACTTTAAAGTTCCGTAATCCTCTCCAACCTCCGTTTGTTTGTTCTTTTTGTTGATAAATTTGTTCTTCACGATTAATAAAGACATCAGCCAATATTTGATAAGCCTCTCCCCAAGCATCTAACACTTCTTGCCCAGGGCTAAACATTTCATCAATTGTTGCCAATAAGTTTTCACCGACGATGGGGTAGTGCTCAGGAAGAATATTTAAACTGACGTGCTTTTGTGCAATTTTTTCAACGGCAGGCAAAATAGTAGCTAAGTTTTCAATATTCGTCGCATAAGCGCATATTGCATTAAATAAGGCTTCACGTTGTGCACCACTGCTTTGATGGCTCATGGTGAAAATATCTTTTAACTCTGGATGGCGAGAAAACATTCGATCATAAAAATGGGCGGTTAATGCAGGACCTGTTTTAGCAATAAGGGGAATGGTTGATTTAATTGTCGCGATAGTTTGTGCATCTAACATAATTGCTCCTGAAAAATTTTCAGTTTATTGTGAATTTTTATAAATTGCATTTTATATGCAAC
>JAEYFY010000301.1 GCA_023454395.1 Pseudomonadota bacterium | reverse complement strand
TTTTGTAACATGGGCCATCGGTTGCACCATTAAACTTACCGCCACCAACAGATACCCCACCTTTAAGGTTTAAGTTACCGATTAGCGCATTAAGCATAATCACGCTCCACGCGGTATAGAAACCATTGCCGCCCATCATACCGCCATGAGAGATAACCGCAGCTTTTCGACCATAAGCAGTAAATTCACGACCTAATGCAGCAATTGTTGTTTCTGGTACTTTACAACGTTCACTATATTCCGCCAGTGTCATACGTTTAGCCGCGTCATCAAGTAACTGGAAACTTGATTTAACCGTAACGGTAGCACCCGTTTTTAATGTCACAGTATGCGTAGCAAACAATTGAGCTTTATTGACTTGGGTTGATGGAACTAATTCACCTTCAAGTGATAAAACTAAGGTTTGCTCTTCCCCTTCAGCAACATCATTTAAATGTGCTGTTGTCAGCATTTGCCCTGACAGAGGATGTTTTTCATCACTGATCACAAGATGAGTCGCATTCGTCCAGCTCTTCTCACCCATATTTTTCATTGAAACTTCGCTTGGCACTGACAGATAATCTGCATTGTAGCGATTGTTTTCAATGATCCAGCGGATCATTCCCATAACTAAAGCAGCATCTGTTCCTGGTTGAACTGGAACCCAATGCCCATGATCGTTAGCTAATGTCGTTGTTAAAGGCAAAGCTGGTGCAACAACCACATAGTTGAACGAATCACGAATACGTGCGTTAGCTAACTGACGACCTTGACGCTTAAATGGGTTACCTGATTGTGCTGGTGATGTGCCTAAGAACAGAGCAAATTCAACATAATCCCAGTCAGGCTTAACGTGGGCATTTTTATCTAAATCGTTCATTAACGCGCCAGAGCCAGCACGGTACGCTAATCCACAATATGAGCCATGAGCACCAAAGTTTTTACTACCAAATGAGTTTTGAGCAAAGCGACGAATAAACGTATCTCGTCCATCATCACCCGCATTTGTCATTAATAATTGGTTAGCTTTAGGACCTAAAGCCGGTTGCTTTGGATCGATTAAAGTCTCTAAATCACGAATGGCACGTAAACCATCAACATGACCTTCACCAAAGAGATCGCCACCTTCAACAATTTCTTGGATCAACTGCTCAAAACTGATACGTTTCCATTTACCTTCACCGCGTTTACCCACGCGTTTCATCGGTTCAAGAATACGTGTTGGGCTATCAAGGCTTTCCATCATGGTTGCACCACGAGCACAAGCCGTAGAGCGGTTTTCTAAACCACTTTCTCCCCCCATTTTTTCAAATGCTTCTTTAATTGGCATGTTATAGCCAAAATGATGATCATGAGAAAGTGGATGATAAGGATTACCCGCAATACGTAAAACTTTATTATTTGCTCTATCAACACGGGCGCGAACGCCACATTGTGTCCAGCAACCAAAACATTGCGTCATACAAACAGATTGATCTGTATTTGCTTGCCATTTTGCATCTTTTACAACTTTACCTTCAGGTAATAAAGAGTTTCCGTTGATCCTATCAAGTGTCACTTTGCCTGATGTGCCATCAACTAAACCATCTATGGCACGTTTAGCAACATCACGGTAGCTGGCAGCAAATGCGGCAATACCACCGATAACTAATCCACCTTTAAGCCATTGACGTCTTGTAAACTTAGCCATGCTGCACTCTCCTGACAACCCAACGAATACTTTCTCTAAACAAAATAGTTAACGCTATCCACAATCCAAATGTACCGACAATTGCCATCAATCCATCATTACCTAGCGTAAACTCATAAGGGTTTGTAATTATGTTATATTTTGGAATGTATTGAGCGCCCATCAACATCAACCAGCGTAATACCCACGCAAGCCCCATCGAGACAAATGCCATGATGGTAATAAACGCAACCGAACGTACTTGTTTTGCCATCAAAAGTCCCATTGCGACGGAGATACCCCATAGTGCGATAACGCCCATAGCACTCCACCAGCCAAGACTTCCCATTACTAATTGTTCTCTAATTGCCTGGCCTGAAATCGTATCGCCTGCAACCCAAAAGCCCGTACATACCGCTAATAACATCAGCGAACTCACAAACCACATCGCTAACTCACGTTGATGTACAGGTTCACGACGTGTACCTAATGCGAGTAATGTCGGTAGTACTTGCATTGCACTAAAGAACAACAGTATTGGTAACCAGTAGGTATACAACACAGGTCTTGCTTTTAAGATAGAGGCTTCGCGACCTGTATATAACAGCAAACCAATCGCAGTTAATGAGCAAGCTAATGCTACCCAACGCGTTAATTTGTATTCACGCTTCCAGACTAAGCGAACGACCATTGCAGCAAAGTAAAGCATGCTAAATGCTGAGAACAACGGCAGTAAGAGTGATCCCCATGCCATCCAAGACCATGGTGTTGGGTAAGCATAGAAATGCCAAACGCGTGCTGTTTGGTGTAAATCTGCCGTTAAAGCAAGAGGTGCCGTAATGCCGGCAGTTACGGCAATAAAGACAGCAACCGCTTCTAAACGTTGATTACCTGCACTGCCTTTCCAGCACTGCCAGCACGCATAAAGCGTTGCACTACAAGCAATACCGATAAAAAAGAAATATTGCACAGCCCAAGGTAACCAAAAATATTCTTGAGGGATGGCGATGACTTCTTGAATTTGAGAAACTTGCGGGATCATAAGTGAACCTCCTGATGCCATAACGCGGGTTGTCCTTGACCTGCTAACGGTTGTACAAATGCATCATCGAGACCGAGATAGAAAACTTGTGGTAATGTGCCGCTTTCTGGTTTCAATACTTTCAGCTCTTTTTCATGTGTACGTAGCATCTTGCTGATAGTGCTATTAGGATCTTTCATATCGCCGATAATACGCGCGCCGCCAACACAAGATTCAACGCACGCAGGCAATAATCCAACTTCGAGGCGATGAGCGCAGAAAGTGCATTTATCTGCTGTTTGTGTTGAGTGATTAATAAAACGTGCATCATAAGGACAGGCCTGAACACAATAAGCACAGCCAACACAACGTTCATTATCAACGACAACAATGCCGTCTTTACGTTGGAAAGTCGCTTGCACAGGGCAAACGGGTACACAAGGTGGTTCATCACAATGGTTACACAATCTAGGCAGTAAGACGTTGGTTATCCCCTCTTGCCCCTTGATAGCAACCTGATATTGGTTTACTGTCGTCCTAAATTGTCCTTGAGGCGTCTGATTTTCGATGTTACAGCTCACAGTACAGGACTGGCATCCTACACAGCGGCGTAAATCAATCAGCATACCGTAGCGTTTATCTTCCGAGCCTTCACGACGCTCAGGTGATAATTTAATGCCGGCTTCAGCTAAAGGAACCAGTGAAGCACCCGCAGTAAGGACCCCTAATTGTTGTAAAAATTTTCGTTTTCCAAGATCCATATTTGTCTCCAGCATCACTCAATAACACAATCTCACTATGAGTGAAGGAAATAGAAATTAAAAAGTA
>JAEYFY010000218.1 GCA_023454395.1 Pseudomonadota bacterium | reverse complement strand
ATTGATGCCCAAGTTGAGCAATTAATGAATTTAGCTGAAAAAATGGGTGTCTATTACGATGGTTGGGGGACTTATTTTGAAGATCCTGACGCAGAGTATGATGATGAAGAAGGTGAAGACGAAGACGACGAAGAAGAGTCTGATAAGTCATCACGCTTACATTAATTTTTGCTAAATGTTGTCCTTTTGTACCTGATTGATCAGTGCAATATAGCACCAGCCACAAAATTATTGCTTTGTGACTGGTGTTATTGTTTTTAAGGTAATGTCATTAATTCATTACACCAAATTTACCATTGTCATAATCATCAAAAGCTTGTTGTAACTCTTCTTGCGTATTCATCACAAAAGGTCCTTGCCCTGCGATAGGCTCGTTAATCGGCTCACCTGTTAGAATTAAAACAAGGGTGTCACCCATTGATTCTAATGTCAGCGTATCGCCATGATTATCTAATATCACCATATCGTGTTGACGTGCAAATTCACTGTCATTGATATGTACGGCACCTTTTACTACAAACAGCATTGCATTATGACCTTCAGGAATACTGTAATGTGAAACTCCCGCACGATTTAAATGCAGATCCCACACATTCAGCGGTGAATAGGTCATTGCCACACCTTTTGTATTGGCATAATTACCCGCAATCACTCTGACATAACCTTGGTTATTAGGTAATTCAACATGAGGGATATCCTCTGCTTTCAGCGCCTGATAACGAGGCTGTGTCATTTTGTACGCTGTCGGCAGATTCACCCAAAGTTGCACCATTTCCAATACACCGCCTTCTTTGGTCATTTTTTCAGAGTGATACTCTTTATGCAAAATGCCAGAGGCAGCGGTCATCCATTGCACGTCACCTGCGCCGATGGTTCCAGCATGACCTTTAGAGTCGTGATGAGAAACTTCGCCTTGATAAGCGATGGTTACGGTTTCAAATCCACGATGAGGATGCGCTCCTACACCACGGGCATTGGTAACAGGTTTAAACAGTGTTGGCTCGGCATAATCCATCAGCAGAAACGGGCTATGTTTTTCACCATTTTCCTGATAGGAAAATAAGGTGCTGACTGGAAAGCCATTACCTACCCAGTGTGAATTTGGCACTGAATAAATATGATTAATCTGTCTGATAGTCATGATTGTTCTCCGAGTTAAGGAAAGAAACCGCAATAACCAAGACACAGAAGGAGGTAATACAGATTATTGCGATTTCTTAATGACGATGATCATAAAGTGTTCGCACGATGAACAAAATAGGGGGAATTTGTTGATGGTGTTCAAAAAAAATGAATGATTTTAATAGATAGAAATAAAAGAGATGTAATAAAGAAAATAGAAATAATAAATAGGCTATATTTAAATAATTGAATAAATAGTTTTTAGTGTAATAGATTTAATTTTTGATCTTTATTCTCAAGAAATGAAAAATAAAAAAACTACATTCTTTCTTAGCAACAATAAGTCAGAATGCAGTTTATTAATACATTTATTTCTTAAATCTTATTTGCTTGTGTCGCCACAACCGCCAATGATTTTAGAAATAGAAACTGCTGGGTGCAGTAAGTAGTCGTAGTTACAGTCTTTTTCTTTATTGTATACGCTACCAGTACAACCAGTCATTACGGTAATTACAGAAGCAATAAGTGCAATTTTAACAAAGTTTTTCATGAAAAAATTCCTTTTAAATTTTAGAGTTATAAAAGCCAATGCATGACTTTATCTGCATAAAGA
Organism: Pseudomonadota bacterium; assembly: GCA_023454395.1. Taxonomy (GTDB): domain Bacteria; phylum Pseudomonadota; class Gammaproteobacteria; order Enterobacterales; family Enterobacteriaceae; genus Proteus; species Proteus appendicitidis. Next base: position 4,251 of record JAEYFY010000218.1, on the reverse strand, counting down.
TATTAAATTAGCTATAAATAGCAATCTAAAAAATAAGGAAATTTAAAATAGAAAAGATGCTAAAAAATATTTAACTTAAGAAGTGAAATATAATTATCTAGAGTGAAATGAATAAAGAAATCAACTTGTGTATTTTAATGATATTTAAGATAAGAAATTAATAAATAATAAGTAGCTAATAATCTAATTATAAATCAATTTGAACAAATAGAGGGTAAATAGAGTTCTTTTATATCATTTTAAAAAATAGAATTTGTGTTTATAGATGCTATTTTTGATAATAAAAACCCGCATAAAAATGCGGGTAAAGTCGAACTTATTTTATTTATTGTATTACGTAGGGAACAGCAAGAACACTTAAAGTGGCTTCACCATCCGGATCTCACAATCACTATGACCCGTATTACCTAATGCTTCATCAATAAATTCGAATCCTAGTTTTTCGTATAAACCAACAGCCGCTTTTAAGATATCTGTGGTTTCTAAATAGCAACGGCTAAAGCCTTGCTCTTTACCAAATTCAAGAGATTGTAGAACGATTTTTTTCGCAATACCTTTGCCCCGTAGTTTGGATGAAAGGTACATTTTTTGTAATTCACAGGTATTGCCATCACCGCCAGCAAGTGGTGCGACACCGCCACCGCCAACAACTTCTCCATCCATTTCAACAACCCAGTAAGCGCTACGTGGTTGGTGATAAACTTCATAGAGAGTATCTAAAATCGGATCAGCAACAGCAAAGCCTTTATCGGCAGTTAAACCGTGCTCTGCGGAGACTTCACGAATAACGCGTGCAATGCCAGCGTTGTCTTTTTCTTCAATCGCTCGGATAACAATGTTTGAGGTTATAGTTTGGGTTGCAGTCATAGTTGCACTCATCGTTTCACTTATTAGTAGATTATTTTTTTGATTACGTATTGAGAGAGCACCGGAAAGGAACTTCTTCATTGAAAGTAGCACGGATGGCTACAAAAACTATCTTAATTGATTAAGCGTGTTTGTAAACCGTTAACCCTTTTTCTTTGCTTACTTATCCCCTTTATTTCTAGCGTTATATTTTAGTGAGTGATTAAATTTAAGCGAAAATAAGGGGGGAGAAAGGCGGATTGGCGAGAATAGAACCGAGAATAACAAGAAATGAAGTGAAAAATGGTTTTATTTTTTAGCTGAATGATATTAAGTAAAAACCCGCGATAAACGCGGGTTTTTATTATTAATCTCAGTGTCTTTAAAGCGATTGTGCTTATAAAGAAGCGATAGAGATTTTCTGTGCGATCAGTTTTTCTTTGGCGCTTAAGCAAGTTGCTAAGCGTTCACGTTCTTTCGCTACGACTGCTTCTGGCGCACGGCTAACAAAGCCATCGTTAGATAATTTGCTATCTAAAGTTGTGATATCTTTCTCTACTTTTTCAAGCTCTTTATCTAAACGTGCAAGCTCTGCATCTTTATCGATAAAGCCTGCCATTGGGATCAGCAATTCTGCACCGTTAACCAGTTTATTAACTGATAATGGCGCTTCTTCACCTTCTGCTAATGGACGGATATCCGCTAAACGACCCATTGCTTTTAAGAAACCAATATTGTCACTAACGCGGCGTTTAGCATTGTCATCGGCACCACGTAAGATAACTTCAAGTGGTTTACCCGGAGCAATATTCATTTCAGCACGGATATTACGAACCGCAACGATAACTTCTTTGATCCACTCAAGATCGTTAAGTGCTTGTTCATCCACCAGCGCAGCATCGAACTCAGGGAAAGCTTGTAGCATGATGGTTTCACCTTCAATGCCTTTTACTTCCTTCACTCGTTGCCAGATTGTCTCTGTGATAAATGGAATAATTGGATGAGCAAGGCGCAGTAAGCCTTCTAATACTTCAATCAGTGTATGACGTGCTGCGCGTTTTTGTGCATCATTACCTTTGTGTACCGCAGGTTTTGATAGCTCAAGATACCAGTCACAGAATTGGTTCCAAGTGAACTCATATAAAATACCAGCAGCGATATCGAAACGATAGTTGTCTAACGCTTCACGATAGGCTTTAACGGTATTGTTAAATTCAGCTAAGATCCAACGGTCAGCCAGTGAGAATGTCATCTCACCACCTTGGTAGCCACAATCTTGCTCTTCTGTATTCATCAGCACAAAGCGGCTTGCATTCCACAGCTTGTTACAGAAGTTACGGTAACCAGATAGACGTTTCATATCCCAGTTAATATCGCGACCCGTTGAGGCTAACGCGGCTAAGGTAAAGCGCAGGGCATCTGTACCGTGTGCTTCAATACCTTCTGGGAACTCTTTGCTAGTACGTTTAGCAATTTTTTCAGCCATTTGTGGCTGCATCATATTGCCAGTACGTTTTTCTAACAGGTTTTTTAATGAAATACCGTCAATCATATCCAGAGGATCAAGTACGTTACCTTTGGATTTTGACATTTTCTGGCCTTCTTCATCACGGATAAGACCTGTCATGTAAACCGTATTAAATGGCACTTGCGGTTTACCGTCTTCGTCTTTGATAAAGTGCATGGTCATCATGATCATGCGAGCGATCCAGAAGAATATAATATCGAATCCACTGACTAAGACATTCGTTGGATGGAATGTTTTCAGTGCTTCAGTATTTTCAGGCCAGCCTAATGTTGAGAATGTCCATAGTGCAGATGAGAACCAGGTATCCAGTACGTCATCATCTTGGCGTAATGCAACATCAGCTGCGATATTGTTTTCACGACGAACTTCTTCTTCGTCACGACCAACATAAACGTTGCCTTGGTTATCATACCAAGCAGGGATACGGTGACCCCACCACAGTTGACGAGAAATACACCAATCTTGGATATCATTCATCCATGAGAAGTACATATTTTCATACTGTTTTGGTACAAATTGGATATCGCCATTTTTAACAGCTTCAACAGCTGGTTTTGCTAAAGGCGCTGCGCGAACATACCATTGGTCTGTTAATAAAGGTTCGATAACGACACCACCACGGTCACCGTAAGGTACGGTTAAATCGTGAGGTTTGATCTCTTCTAATAAACCTAAACGTTCAAATTCAGCGACGATGGCTTTACGTGCAGCAAAGCGTTCCATACCTTGGTAGGCTGCTGGAATTTCAGTGCTATAAATATCAGACTCAACACCATTGGTATCTAAAACTTCTGCGCTAACACGGATATTGCCATCAAAATCCATGATATTAATCATTGGTAATTGATGACGACGTCCAACTTCATAGTCATTAAAGTCGTGAGCAGGGGTGATTTTTACGCAACCTGTACCTTTTTCCATATCAGCGTGTTCATCCGCTAAAATAGGGATACGACGGTTAACGATTGGTAGAATAATTTCTTTGCCAATTAAATCTTTATAGCGAGGATCTTCTGGGTTAACAGCAACACCGGTATCACCTAACATGGTTTCAGGACGTGTTGTTGCAACAATGAGGTAATCTTTACCTTCAGCGGTTTTTGCCCCATCAGCTAAAGGATAACGCAGATGCCACATAGATCCTTTAACTTCACGGTTTTCGACTTCAAGATCAGAAATCGCTGTGTGTAATTTAGGGTCCCAGTTTACAAGGCGTTTACCACGGTAGATTAGATCTTCTTTATGTAAGCGAACAAAAGCTTCTTTAACCGCTTTAGATAACCCTTCATCCATTGTGAAACGTTCACGTTCCCAATCAACAGAGTTACCTAAACGACGCATTTGGTTAGAAATATTACCGCCTGACTCCGCTTTCCATTCCCAAATTTTGTCGATAAATGCATCACGACCATAGTCATGACGATTCTTACCTTCTTCAGCGGCAATTTTACGCTCAACAACCATTTGGGTTGCGATACCGGCATGGTCAGTACCTGACTGCCATAAGGTGTTTTTACCTTGCATGCGCTGATAACGGATCATGGTATCCATAATGGTCTGCTGGAAAGCATGACCCATATGTAGGCTACCTGTGACGTTTGGCGGTGGGATCACGATACAGAAGCTTTCTTTTGTTGTATCGCCATTGGCTTTGAAATAGCCATTTTTTTCCCAATGCTGATACAGAGGTTGTTCAATCTCTGCTGGATTATATGTTGTGTCGAGCGATGGCTCTTTCGGTGCGGATTTATTTTCCATATTCTTTACGTATTCAATAGGTTGGCGGCGTAGCCATTGTCAAAGTAAAGCCGACGCTACGATAAATTTTATATCGTTCACGCGCCAACTGTTTCAATTGTTCATCAATAGGTACAAAG
>JAEYFY010000086.1 GCA_023454395.1 Pseudomonadota bacterium | reverse complement strand
CTTGCCACAAGAAGGCATGATCCGTGGTGTATGTGCTGGGCTTGCCCATTATTTTAATATTCCTGTTTTACTTGTCAGGGTTATTGCGGTGATTGCGCTGTTTGCTGGCTTTTTCGGTTTAACTATTGTTGCTTATCTTGTCTTAAGTTTCTTTATGGAGCCAGCTCCTGCTAATTACCAGCAAGGTGAAGATCAGCAAGAGAGCTTAAAAGAGATTTTAAGCGGAGTCGATAATCAATTGATGCAAGGTGAAAAACGTTTACAACAAATGGAACGTTATATTACTTCTTCTACTTATCAGTTAAATAAACGCTTTCGAGATTTGTAATATTTTTGCCATTTAATCTGATAAGACGCTCCATTTTTGGAGCGTCTTTCTTTCAGCCCGTTTATCTTTTTCAACGCTTGTATTATAAGACAATAAAATTTCTGATTGAGGTGCTTATTGTGAATTCCAATCAAGTATTCGTTTCTTTAAAAACAAATAAACTCGCCCAATTAGCTAAAAAAGGGTTAACATTTGGGTTAATGTTATTCACTTTATTTGGGCCAGCAGCAATCACAGGCGGTATATTAAAACGAGTAAGTAGCAAACCGTTACGTTGGCTGGTTCTATTGATAGCTGAACCTATTATTAAGGCAGGTTTTAATAAGCTATCGCGTCAAATGTCTTGGGAGAAACATGAAACGCCTACAAAATGAACTTACCGCTTTTATTAATCGTGGTGTTGATAGACATCTTCGTTTGGCCGTAACGGGATTAAGTCGAAGCGGTAAAACTGCATTTATTACTTCTTTAGTTAATCAACTTATTAATGTGCATACAGGCGCACGTTTACCGCTGTTCTCGGCTGCACGAAATAAGCAACTACTAGGTGTAAAACGTATTCCTCAACACAATTTAAATATTCCTCGTTTTACTTATGATGAGGGAATGGAATCTCTTTATCATACACCGCCAAGTTGGCCTATTCCTACGAAAGGGGTCAGCGAAATTCGTTTACAACTACGTTATCGTTCTAATGAATCTTTAACTCGTTTTATAAAAGAAACATCTTCTCTTTATTTAGAAATTGTTGATTATCCCGGAGAATGGCTATTAGATTTACCTATGCTCGAACAAGACTATTTTGAATGGTCAGAGCAAATGAATAAGATAAATCGCCAAAGAACGTCACCAGAACAACATTGGCAATTACTGCTTAAAAAATGTGATCCTTTTGCGCCAGCTGATGAAACATTATTAGCTGATATTGCCTCCGCTTACACTGACTATTTATTAGCATGTAAAGACGAAGGGCTTCATTTTATTCAGCCTGGGCGTTTTGTATTACCGGGTGAATTAGCTGGAGCGCCCGTTTTGCAGTTTTTCCCATGGGTTGATTTACAAAAATACGATATTGCTAAATTAAAGAACGCAGATAAACGTACTAATATTGGTATGTTAAAACAGCGCTATGAATATTATGGGCAGCATGTTGTAAAAGGTTTTTATCGTGATCATTTCCAAGGGTTTGATCGACAAATTGTTTTGGTTGATTGTCTACAACCTTTAAATCAAGGTGCAGATGTTTTTAATGATATGCGCCAAGCATTAACACAATTAATGCGCAGTTTTCATTATGGAAAAAGAACCTTACTTAGACGCTTATTCTCGCCTTGTATCGATAAACTTCTATTTGCGGCCACAAAAGCCGACCATATCACGGTTGATCAACATGAAAATTTAGTGTCATTGCTTCAACAGCTTATTCAAGATGCTAAACAAAATGCTATTTTTGAAGGGATCAGTATTGATTGCATGGGGCTCGCTTCTATTGCGGCAACTGAAAGTGGGGTTGTTGATCATCATGGCGAAAAAATACCAGCCTTAAAAGGTTTTCGTTTAAGTGATAACACTCCATTGGTGTATTTTCCCGGTGAGGTTCCTAAGCGATTACCTGAAAAAACATTTTGGGAAAAACAAGGGTTTAGTTTCGAATCTTTTAGACCGCAGCAAATATCAAGAGATAGCGCGGTTCCTCATATTCGTATGGATAGTGCAATGGAGTTCTTGTTAGGGGATAAATTAAAATGACAGAGCCATTAAAATCGCGAATTGATTTTAAAGAACCGATACTTCAAGAAGAAATCACCTTGAAAAAAGGTGTTGGCTTTAATGAAAATGAGCAATTTTTGCCTATTGATCCACAATTGGATGAAGAGAATGAAGGGCAATTAGAAGGTGATGTTCAATCAATTTTAAAACCGAAAAAAAGTCTCTGGAAACGTTTATTAACGATTGCAAGTACCATTTTAGGGATCAGTGTTATTGCCCAAACGGGGCAGTGGATTTATGACTCATGGGCAAATTCTGACTGGATTGCGTTGGGTGCAGCCAGTGCGGGTGGGTTAATCGTTATTGCTGGTATTGGATCAGTGATAACAGAGTGGTGTCGCATTTATCGTTTACGCCAACGCGCAGATGAAAGAGATAAAGCAAAAGAGTTACTTTATAGTCATGCAATGGGAAATGGGCGACCATTTTGTGAAAAACTCGCAAAACAAGCGGGTATTAGCTCACAACACCCTGCATTGATTCGTTGGCAAAGTGCATTACACGACACCCATAATGACAAAGAAGTATTAGAGCTTTATAGTCAACTTGTCCAACCTATTTTGGATAAACAAGCTAAAGCTGAAATTAGTCGTTCTGCAGCAGAGTCAACTTTAATGGTTGCTGTCAGCCCACTGGCAATGGTTGATATGGCCTTTATTGGCTGGCGTAATATTCGTTTAATTAATCGTATTGCAGAAATTTACGGTATCGAATTAGGCTACTATAGTCGTTTAAAACTCTTTCGACTTGTTCTAGTCAATATTGCATTTGCGGGGGCGACAGAGCTGGTTAGAGAAGTCGGAATGGACTGGCTTTCACAAGATCTTGCAGCACGATTATCGACAAGAGCGGCTCAAGGTATTGGAGCCGGTTTATTGACGGCACGCTTAGGAATAAAAGCCATGGAATTATGCCGTCCTTTACCATGGATTGATGATAATAAACCTAAGCTAGGCGATTTTAGAAAAGAGCTAATTGGAAAATTAAAAAATACTATTGGTAGTAAAAAGAAAGAATAAATTATTTTTCACCTCTTAATTGTTTTAAATAAAAGCCGTAGAAGCCATTCTGCGGTTTTTTATATAAATATTGGCAAGGTGTTGTTTATATAAAATAGCCAAAACAATGAAGATGATAAGATATTATTTTAAAATAAGGAACAAAATGCTATAAAATGTTTTTATGATTTTTACTACTAATTGATGTAATCATTTTAAAATAAAACTATCGTGATAAAAAACTATAAAAAGAGTCAGTTCACACAAAAAACAAGGGTGTTGTAACTGTTTGTATGTAAAGGTTTATATGTGCCTCTCTAGTGAAATATTTGTAATTTTACTCAAAACATTCCTTTTTTGAAAGAAAATAGTATTGAGTTTGGTTTAATAAATAGCGTTAAATGTCACCGCAGAAATGTATTATAGACCTATTTGGTCAATATATTTTCAACTATCTAATTTGTAAGCTATTCGTTATTTAATAAATAGAGACGGTTTTTTATTTATAAAAAATAGAAAATAGTTAATCAATAATTATTCTAACAAGGTTAAAAAATGAAAGAAATGCAAATTTCAGTAATAAAGAAACTCTCTAAACCAAGGCGTAAACTCTATCTGAGTTCGGCATTTAATGTTTCAAATATTGATAACCAACTCAGTATTTTAATCCCTATTCTTAGTGAGACGATCGGAGAGATTAAAAAGAGACAATATCAAAAGCGGCCTAAGTCATTTCAAATAAAAGAGATATCCCAATTTTTTGAATATCTGGCTGAGTCCGATAAGAAAGAAAAGGCAATAAAGGCATTAGAGTATCTCCTTTTTTGTTTTGATAATGGATGTAAAACTATCAAAAAGGTGATCCGTCGAGAATTAAGCCCTTTGGTAAAGGATGTCGAATATCTTATCGATTTTGAATTAAAAAAAATAATAAAAACCTCTTCATTTTCGTTATTCAGCATTTTTAAAGCATAAATAAATTTGGTTAAAAATTAGGAGATTAATTTAGTTGTGTAAAAATAAATGCTAGTGGTGTCAACCTTTGCTGATAAGCCTCTTTATTTCGTTGATATTTATGTATAATATCTAGAATTAGTTCAGGGTCACTCAGTATTAAGAAGGTTTATAATGCGTTTAGAGGTCACTTGTGAAGATCGCATCGGGTTAACCCGTGAATTATTAGATCTGCTTGTATTAAAAAATATTGATTTGCGTGGAATTGAAATATTCCCAATTGGTCTTATTTACCTGAATTTCTCACAGATAGATTTTAATATATTTCAACCGCTTATGGCGGAAATACGTCGAATAAATGGTGTTATTGATGTACGAACTGTTGCATTTATGCCATCAGAGCAAGAACATCGTGCAATTTGGACATTATTAGAATCTGTTCCTGTTCCTGTTTTTTCTATTGATACTAAGGGTAAGGTTAAATTACTTAACCCTGCGACAAGACAGCTTTTTGGTTTATCTCCAGATGATTATGCTGAGAAAACATTTAACCAATTGATCCCAAATTTTAATATTCATCGTTTTTTAGAACAAAAAGAGCACTTTATTCAAAAGGTGCCTATTACTGTGAAAAAACAGAACTTTGAAATGGAAATAGTCCCAATTAAACTGACCGACGATAACCAATATAATCATTGCGTTGGGGCTTTTGTTTTACTGAAATATAATGAAATTATTTATAATTATCCTAAATTAACCACTAACGATCAAAGTGGGTTTGACCAAATTATTGCCGTAACACCTAAAATGAAGCAGCTTATTACTCGCGCAAAGAAAATGGCAATAATGCATGATCCATTGTTATTAGTGGGTGAAACAGGCACAGGAAAAGATTTATTAGCCAAAGCCTGCCATTTACTAAGTAGCCGTTTAAGATACCCATTTCTTGGCTTAAATTGCGCTTCAATGCCTGATGATGTTGTTGAAAGTGAATTATTTGGCTATGCAGCAGGTGCTTATCCTAATGCCATTGAAGGGAAAAAGGGCTTTTTTGAGCAAGCCAATGGTGGCACTGTTTTACTTGATGAAATTGGTGAAATGTCACCACAAATGCAGATCAAACTTCTACGCTTTTTAAATGATGGTACATTTCGCAGAGTGGGTGAAGAAGAAGAAGTTAATGTAGATGTGCGTATTATTTGTGCTACTCAGAAAAATTTGTGGGAATTAGTACAAAAAGGATTGTTTAGAGAAGATCTTTATTACCGCTTGAACGTATTAACATTAACATTACCGCCATTAAGGGAAAGAAAGGACGATATAATTCCGTTGGCAACTCATTTTATTAATCAGTACTGCCAAGAACAAAAGGTGAGTGTACCGTCCATTTCTAGTGATTTCTCAAATTGTTTAATGCAATATTCTTGGCCGGGTAATATTCGTCAATTACGGAATACGGTTTATCAAGCAATGGCACAATTAGTTGGAAATACATTGCGTGTTCAAGATATTACGTTACCTGAGCATACGGATGAAACATTATTTGATGAGAACCTATTAGAAGGCTCGTTAGATGAAATGACAAAACGCTTTGAAGCTTCGATTTTAACGCGTTTATACCGTGATTATCCTAGTACACGTAAATTAGCGAAACGCTTAGGTATTTCACATACTGCTATTGCGAATAAGTTAAGAGAATATAATCTTACGAATAAAAAGAGTGATAAGTCTGAAGAATAATTGAGTAGTAAGATTTTGTGCATAATAAAAATAGACGAGCTAATACTCGTCTATTTTTTTATCAGTATTATTTCAGTGCTTTTAACGCATCATCATAATTAGGTTCAGTTGTAATTTCATCAACCAACTGAGTATAGATAACCTTGTTATTTTCATCTAAAACAACCACAGCTCGGCTTGTTAAGCCAGCTAATGGACCTGATGTAATTGCAACACCGTAGTTTTCTTTAAATTCAGCGCCACGCATTGTAGATAATGTCACAACGTTATCTAAGCCTTCTGCGCCACAAAAACGCGCTTGAGCAAAAGGTAAATCAGCTGAAATACATAAAACAACCGTGTTATTTAATTCATTTGCAACTTTGTTAAATTGGCGAACACTTGCAGCACAAACACCAGTATCTACACTTGGAAAAATGTTTAGAGCTTTACGTTTACCTGCAAAATTCGCTAAAGAAACATCATTAAGATCTTTACCAACAAGAGAAAAATCTGCAGCTTTTTGACCTACTGTTGGGAAATTACCCGATAGTGCTACTGCATTTCCTTGTAAAGTAACTTGATGTGCCATTGTTGTTCTCCTTTATTAGTTGTCAGACTAACCGTTATTAATACTCATTATTAACGATAATTACCGTTAATGCTTAACCATTATTAAAATTTGCCACTATTGGCATAGTCACCACTAAAAACATAAAAATTTATAAAATATTTGTAATCAGTGATTGTGCCTTTTTATCAGGCTCTTATAATTGTGCAGTTTACTCTCATACAGATTACAGGACGAAACAGACATGCGCAAAATATTCGTCATCTCATGTGCACTTGTCGTTCAAGGATTACTCACATCGCAGATAAATGCGGCAGTAGTCCCGGCAGGAACGATACTCGATAAAAAGCAAGAAGTCGTGCGACATTTAAAAGATGAGCCTGCATCACTTGATCCTATTAATGCCGTAGGGTTAACAGAAGCTCAAGTGCAACGTGATTTATTTGAAGGGTTGACGATAGAAGATGAGCATGGACGCCCCATTCCGGGGGTTGCTCAAAGTTGGCGTACAGAAGATAATCGTGTGTGGATCTTCACTTTACGTGATAATGCAAAATGGTCTAATGGTGAAAAAGTAACAGCAATGGATTTTGTCTATAGCTGGCAAAGACTGGTTGATCCTAAGAATCTTTCACCTTTTGCATGGTATGCATCACTTGCATCTATTGAAAATGCACAAAAAATTATTGATGGCAAATTAAAACCAACATCATTAGGTGTAGAAGCGATAGATGAAAAGACACTAAAAGTCACTTTAGAACGACCCGTTTCTTATTTTCCAAATTTGACGACTAACTTTTCGTTATATCCTGTACCACATCATAGTATTGAAAAATATGGTGCTGAATGGGTTAAGGTTGGCAATTTAGTTGGAAATGGAGCTTTTGTTTTAAAAGATAGAGTCGTTAATGAAAAGATCGTATTAACGCCAAATCCTTATTATTGGGATCATAAAAATACAGTATTAACCAAAGTCACTTTTGTGCCGATTAATCATGAATCACATGCGACTAAGCGTTATTTAGCGGGTGATATTGATATTACAGAGTCATTCCCGAAAAATTTATATCATAAATTAATGAAAGATATTCCTAATGAGGTTTATATTCCTGACCAGTTAGGGACTTATTATTATGCTTTTAATACTCAATCAGGGCCAACAAAAGATATTCGTGTACGTAAAGCGTTATCGATGGCAATAGATAGAAAAATTATCACTGATAAAGTATTAGGAACAGGGGAGAAATCAGCAAATCGTTTTACACCTGATGTAACGGCGGGCTTTACCCCAGAACCTACAATTTATGATGAATACAATCAAGATGAATTAGATAGCCAAGCTAAGATCTTATTAGCGGCTGCGGGATATGGTCCTCATAATCCATTAACGCTCTCATTGCTATACAATAATTCAGAGAATCATCAGAAAATTGCTATTGCCGTTGCTTCTATGTGGAAGAAAAAGTTAGGTGTGAAAGTCGAATTACGTAATCAGGAATGGAAAACATATATTGATAGCCGAAATTCGGGAGATTTTGATGTTATAAGAGCATCGTGGGTTGGCGATTATAACGAGCCTTCTACTTTTTTAAGCTTATTAGGTTCTAAACACGCGGGTAATATCGCTAAATATCAGAATAAGCAATATGATGAAATATTAACATTATCTGGCATGACTATTGATACAAATGAAAGAAATAGTCTGTATAACCGCGCTGAGCAAATTATTGCTGAAGATGCACCAATCGCGCCTATTTATCAATACACAAATGGACGCTTGATAAAACCATGGTTAAAAGGTTATCCCATTGAGAATCCAGAAGATGTTGCTTATAGCCATACGCTTTATATTCTGAAGCATTAATGTAAAAACTAAATTAGAAGCTTAAAATTAAGCCAATATGAAAATTTTAATTTAGCAACAGATCATTAAGCATAAACTATACCTCAAAGTTAAAATCGACTTTGGGGTGTTTTTTTATTCGAACATCAATAGTAAAAATAGAGTTTTAGGAATATATAAGTTGATATACTCCATTAGTAGAAAAGCTAAGAAAAAGCAAGAAAATAAAAGAGGTTATAAAAAAGCGTATAAATAAAAAGAGTATAAATAAAAAAGAACCCCTTTTTAAAAGGGGCGTAGCAAAATAAAGCAGGGTGATTTCTTGTCTAAATATAAATTATATTGTTAATGCTTTCTTTGCACGCTTTTTATTGTATCTAACTGTTACAGTTATTAATAAAATATTTATAACAAAAAAAATCCCTCTGTTATAAAAACAGAAGGAGACTCAAAAGGAATAAACATTGCAGGAGATATGTTAATACATTTTTATAGTATTGTTTTGACTAATTGTGCAATGCGCTTAATGTTAAATATTATACCTTATTTTATTTATAGATATAAATACGTAGTTATAATCAAGTCTAATGTATTTATTGTGGCATTTGATAAACGCACAATCAGAATTATCCATTTGTTTTTCTTTATTATTAAGTTAAATTACGGATTATCAATAATTATTAGAAAATCGTTTAAAAACGGAATCCTAGAGATAATTGTAAAGCACTTAATTCGATATGCCGCTTATTTGCTGTGGTATCAGAATAAAGGTAGCCCAAGCTAAATGAGATATTCTTAACAGGATTATAATCGATGCCAACTTGACCAATTACACTTGTTGTCTTAACAATGTGGGTATCTGTTGTATTTATTTCAGGGTGATATTTATCTTCTTGATGTTTTAATTTATTAGGGCCCATTTGAGCATAAACAGAAATTTCAGGTGTTATTCTATAAGTAGGGCCGATTAATAGGGCAGTGGTTTTAGTTCGGTATTTTGTCATTGAAGGTATGGTAAAACGAGGTTCAATAAAATATTCTTTATGGTTTCCATTTAAACTCAGTAGAGAAATTAATATTCCCCAAGCATTTTCTGTTTCATAACGATAACTGATTATTTCTCCTTTTGCAGTGTCACCTTTTATTTTGCCATAAATATAGCCACCAGATAGGGTATGTGTCTTATCATAGGCATGTAATGTAGAGGAATAAGATAAAGCTAAGCTAATTAAAACAAGGGCTAATTTATTCATTATAGAGTTTCTATGTTGATGTGTAGAACACTATTTTTAGTAAAATAAATGTTGATTTCAATATTAATTGATTGAAATTACTCTTAAAAAAAGTTTGAGTGCTTATTCTTAAACTCAATAAAAAATCAAACTATTATAAATAGCTAATTATTAAATAGCATGAAAATTATTAATCAGTTTAATGTTGGTACAATTGGTACAATGACAAGAAATTATTTAAATAGGAGGGAGTAGAAATTGAGCGTAATAAGTGGAAATACTCACAATAAGTTTGAATACCTATTGTGAGTCAGATTTGAGTGCGATGTTCTATTTTTTATCTACAACTTCCACCAACGTATATTTCACACTTGATGCATCTGCTGGCGGGTTAGGAATATCTGTAACATTAACTTTTAATGTGTATTCAGTGCCTGGTTTATATTCAAAACCATCAATATTTTGATAGAACAGGGACCATTCGCCAGCAGGTAGCTCTTTCACCTTCATACACTTCATTGGCGCGACACCAACACAATCATACAGTTGTGAATCCACTAGAAGTGTTTTTATTGTTCCCGTAGATGATGTTGTATTGGCACTTTCAGTTGAAGTTGCATCATTGCATCCAGCCAAAAGCAAAAATAAAGGAATAGCGATAAATTTTTTCATATTGAGAACCTTATTTTTAGGGTGCAATAAATGTATTAAAGAATATTTAGTATACACCAGTTAGATAGTTATTATAAATTATAGTAGGTAACTTTTTACCTACAAATAAAATAAGTTACCTACTGTTGTTCTAAGTATTAATATACTAGCGTAACTATCAGCATTTAATTTAGTGCAATAATCCTAAAGTAATAAATATAATTAGAGGTTATAGATAAATTAAACAAAAATAGTCTTGATATACAGTTAACTAGAAAAAAGTATAGAATAACGGTTCAAAACATAGCGTTATAAAATGAAGGTAGATTAATCATATTTGACAGTTGAGTATTGAATTCAAGTATTACTTTTAAAGCAAAAGTTATGGAGGAAGCTAAGTGAAAACAATTAATGACTCTGTTATACAAGATTCAGATGCTATTTATACAGCACAGCTTAATGGGCATGGCGGATCAACAGAAATCACAGCAGAGACTGTTGCAACAAATGAAAATCCCTATTGGGTGCATTTAGATTATCGCAAGCCACAAAGCGCTCAATGGATACAAGAAACAGAATTACTTCCACCTATTGCTAAAGATATATTACTTGCAGAGAACGTCAGACCAAAAGCACAACGCATTGGCGAAGGTGTCGTCATCAACTTGCAAACAATTAATAATAATCCTAATGATCGACCAGATGAGCTTGTTGCTTTTAGAATTTATATTAACAGTCAAACAATTGTTTCAAGCCGCCATCGCCGAGTCAATTCTGTAGATTCGGTTATTCATACTTTAGAACTCGGTAATGGACCTGAAAATAGCGGCGATTGGCTAATTACCATGGCTGATGCAGTCACTGATGAAATAGGTGAATTTGTTGAGACGCTACATGACCAATTAATTGAATTGGAAGATATGATCCTCGATCAACAAATACCAGCAAGAGGTGAACTTGCATTATTAAGAAAACAGTTAATTGTTTTACGTCGTTATATGGCACCTCAACGAGATGTATTCTCAAGACTCTCTATTGAAAAATTACCGTGGATGAGTGATAGCGATAGAGTCACGATGTTAGAAATCTCAGAAAGACTTTCTCGACGTTTAGAAGATTTGGACAGTAGTATTTCTCGTACTGCGGTGATTGCAGATGAAATAACATCCATGATGGCTGATGCGATGAATAGACGTACTTATACTATGTCGCTAATGGCAATGTTATTTTTACCAACAACATTTCTAACAGGGCTATTTGGTGTCAATTTAGGCGGAATACCTGGAAATGAATTTCCTTATGGTTTTACCATTTTTTGTTTATCTCTCTTTATTTTGATTGTGATTGTTACTTGGTGGTTAAAGCGTAGTAGGTGGTTGTAAAATTTCAGCAAATTAATCGTAACTAAATGGATTTAAAAAAGAATTCTCTAACCCTGTTTGAGATATATCAATTTTTTAAAATAGAACATCTGGCATTATAACTCTCGCAGGTGAATACAACGTTGAGCG
>JAEYFY010000055.1 GCA_023454395.1 Pseudomonadota bacterium | reverse complement strand
CTCCAGATAACAAAAAACCCGACACTAAGGTCGGGTTTTTTAAGAAAACTAAAATTATTTAATTTTAGCTTCTTTATAAAGCACATGTTGACGAACAACTGGATCGAATTTTTTCATTTCCAGTTTTTCTGGCATAGTGCGTTTGTTCTTCGTAGTGGTATAGAAGTGACCTGTACCAGCAGAAGAAACGAGTTTAATTTTCTCGCGAATACCTTTAGCCATTTTTCAGCTCCTTAGAACTTCTCACCACGGGCACGTAAATCTGCTAATACAGATTCGATGCCTTTCTTATCAATCACACGCATACCTTTAGCAGATACACGCAGAGTTACGAAACGTTTCTCAGACTCAACCCAGAAACGGTGAGAGTGCAGGTTTGGCAGAAAACGGCGTTTAGTCGCGTTTAATGCGTGAGAGCGGTTGTTTCCACTCACAGGACGCTTGCCGGTAACTTGGCAGACTCGGGACATGTCTATTCTCCAAAAATCTAATCAGCTCGAGCTTTAATATCAGGTTTGACCGCCTCGTCAGGCTTTGGAGCCCATCTCAGCAACTTTTAACGATTGAAAAACTGTGTAAACACCTCAGAAAAAACTTGCTGAGATAGGCTCTTCTCGCCAAACCCAAGATCCTCAAAGGTGGCGTAGTATACGCCCAATGGCCTCAACGCTCAAGACCCGTACAAATAAAGATTGACAATAATTACAAAAATATTTGCTATAGCCAACCACGTTCTGCAAAAGAAACGCAGTTATCATGCCCTATCACAAGGTGATCGAGTACATTTATACCAACCAATTGACAAGCGGTAAAAATTTTTTCAGTTAACTGTTTATCTGCAAGGCTTGGTTCTGAATGACCAGAGGGGTGATTATGAGCAAGAATGATAGATGTTGCATTCTTTTTTATCGATTGACGGACAATTTCTCTTGGATGAACCTCTACTCGGTTAATTGTTCCTTTAAACATTTCTTCAAATGCAATCAATTGGTTTTGATTATCAAGAAACAACACCACAAACACTTCTCGATCTCGCCAATGAAGTAATTTTTGCAGGTAATATTTAGTGTCTTCAGAAGAAGAAAGGACATTTTTATACATAAATTGTGTTGTAGAAAAACGCTGAGCCATTTCATTGATAGCTCGCAACTGGGTAAACTTTCCCACACCAACGCCTTTAAAACGCCCTAATGTTTCATAATCAGCATTAATAACGTGATAAAGAGAACCACACTCTTTAAGTAAAAAAGCAGCAAGCTCTAATACAGATTTTTCATAAGTACCGGTACGTAAAAAGAGCGCCAATAACTCAATATCAGTGAGAGATTCCACGCCATAAAGTAATAGTTTCTCTCTAGGTAAAAGTTCACTACTCAATTGATTTTCCATCCGTGGACTCCTTAATAAGTAAAGGCAGTGGTATTAATGATCTATTTTATTTATTCACATAAGCATTAGGATTTAGGGGAAACATCACTCATCATTAAATGCTAATCGCAAAACAACTGTTGTTTTATACAGTTAAGTTACTATAAACTGCTAATCTTGTATAAAAAAGACACATAACAAATTTATGCGAGATGAATCGCAAAAATTTAATCTATAAAACATGAAGTTACATAGAATTCCGAATTCACGATTACCTTGTGGTAAAATTACGGGCAATTATTTATGTACTTAGGCATTTCATCATGACTACACTTCACGACAAAAAGATTATTCTTGGTATCAGTGGTGGTATTGCGGCCTATAAAGCACCCGAACTTGTACGCCGTTTACGTGATAAAGGCGCAATTGTGCGAGTTGTAATGACACCCGCGGCTCATGCATTTGTGACGCCTTTGTCACTACAAGCAGTTTCTGGTTTTCCTGTTGCTGATGATTTACTTGATCCCGCAGCAGAGGCCGCTATGGGGCATATTGAATTAGGCAAATGGGCTGATTTAATTCTACTCGCACCCGCTACTGCCGACCTTATTGCGCGTTTACGAATGGGTATGGCAAATGATTTACTTACCACACTCTGTTTAGCGAGCAGCGCACCTATCGCTATTGCGCCAGCAATGAATCAGCAAATGTACAGAGCCACAATTACACAAGAAAATTTATCAGCTTTAGAACAACGGGGCTGTTTAATTTGGGGTCCTGACTCTGGTAGTCAAGCTTGTGGTGACATAGGGCCGGGGCGAATGTTAGATCCTCTAGCACTCGTCGCATTAGCTGAAAAACAACTTGCTTTACAGTCACAAGACTTTGCCGGTAAAAAAATCACGATAACCGCAGGGCCTACTCGTGAAGCCTTAGATCCCGTGCGTTTTATCAGCAATCACAGCTCAGGGAAAATGGGGTTTGCAATTGCACATGCAGCCGCATTACGTGGCGCAGATGTTACGCTTATCGCAGGGCCTGTCACATTACCGACACCGGCTTGTGTTAAACGTATTGACGTTGAAAGCGCACAAGAAATGTATGAACAAGTGATGTTAATCGCACCGTCACAAGATATTTTTATTGGTTGTGCGGCTGTTGCTGATTACCGCGCTAAACTTATCGCGACTGAAAAAATAAAAAAACAAGGTGATGAAGTCACCATCACTATGGTAAAAAACCCCGACATTGTCGCGAGTGTTGGAAAAATGGTTGAACACCGTCCTTTTGTTGTTGGATTTGCAGCCGAAACACAGAATGTGGAAGAATATGCCCGCAAAAAACGAGAACAAAAGCAGCTCGATTTAATCTGTGCCAATGATGTTTCAGCAGAAAATCAAGGCTTTAACAGTGACAACAATGCATTACACCTTATTTGGGCTAATGGAGAAACGCGCTTACCACACAGTAGTAAAGCACAACTTAGCCATCGCCTACTTGACGAGATAGCCAAACATTATGATGAAAAAAATTGATGTTAAAATCCTTGATGCACGTATTGGTCAAGAATATCCACTTCCTGCTTATGCCACAACAGGCTCTGCTGGTTTAGATTTACGCGCTTGCCTTGATACACCATTAGTTCTTGAACCAGGGCAAACCGAATTATTACCTACAGGTCTTGCTGTACATATTGCCGATGAAGGATTGGCAGCAATGGTGCTTCCTCGTTCAGGTTTAGGTCATAAACACGGTGTTGTCTTGGGGAACTTAGTTGGACTGATCGATTCTGACTACCAAGGTCAACTGATGGTGTCAGTTTGGAATCGCGGTCAAACAGCGTTCACCATCGAACCAGGTGAACGTATTGCTCAAATGATTATCGTGCCCGTAGTTCAAGCTGAATTTAATATTGTTGAAGATTTTACCGCAACGGAACGTGGTAGCGGTGGCTTTGGTCACTCCGGCCGCCAATAATAAAGACGTCTTGCATTAATTATATCAATGACGATATCACTCCCTTTGCACTAAAACCTTTAGTGCAAAGGTTTACTGATTTGTTTTGCTTTTAGCAGGGGCCTTATCAGTCATGGCAGAAGAAAAAGAAACCAAAAAGAAAAGAAATAGACGGGATGAAATCTTACAGTCACTTGCCCAAATGTTGGAATCAAGTGA
>JAEYFY010000054.1 GCA_023454395.1 Pseudomonadota bacterium | reverse complement strand
TTATTACTCACAGTGCTCATCGCAGCTTGTGCCGCATTAAGTCCGCTCATCGCTGTATTAATTAAACTGTTGGACATTTGTCTATCCTTTTACGTTTAGTCATCACCCGTATGCACGGAGCATAGCTGGCAAGTTAAATGGATGCTCTGGTCTTTATTATCGGTTCTTCCCCTCTAAACTTGAGGGGAAAATAATTAAAATAGGTCGCTTAAATCGTGAGTATAAGTTTTAGCAACTTGCTCACCACTTCCTTTTAATTGACCAATAATTGAAACCAGTTTTTTGGCATAACCCGGATCGGTAGCATAACCTGCTTCTTGGATGCGGTAAGCCGCTTGTTCAGGGGTATGAGCTTGAGGTACTTTAGCGTAACGAGGGCTTTCAGTGATCAATCTGAGGTAATCTTGAATAGCTTCAACATAAGAGCCATAAACACGGAAATTGTCACGCATTTTAACCGAGTTACCATCGATCACTTCAGTTGTCATGATATTCGTAACAGGTCCTTTCCAGCTATTTCCTGCTTTAATACCAAACAGGTTATAACTCGGTTTACCGTCACCAGTTAGGATCTCACGTTTACCCCAACCTGATTCAAGTGCGGCTTGAGCAACAACTAAAAGATGGTGTACACCAGTACCTTCTGTGGCTTGTTTTGCTGGCCCTAACAGTTTTGATGCAAAAGAAGCACTGCTTTCAGATAAGCCCTTAAGCTTGCCAATCGTACTTTCAACTGCATTTTGATAAGGCTGCATCGCACGATAAATTTGTCCCAATGCTTGCGTTGGCATGGATTGAAATATATCGCTACCATCTAATGGCATTGGCGTTTTACCCGCCATTTCACTAGGGTCCATCGTAACTTTGGCAGAAAGTTGTTTTTCTATCATGTCAGCAAAGCCCAAGCCTTTTTGTGATAAGTCTTGAGCGATTTGTTGATCATAAAGAGAGGTGTACATCTTGGTACTTTCTGAGTTGAACATGCTTTCTTGAGGAATAGCATCACGCATGCTCTTTAACATCATTTGAACGAAAACACCTTCAAGTTGCTGCGCCACTTGGCGCAGCCCTTGCTGATCAGTATTTTGCCCAACCTGATATTTAAGTTTATTCAATGCATTACTGTCATATGCTGGCGTTGACATCGTCGGCATTGAAGAAAGCAGAGATAAATCTTTCATCAGATAATCTCCAATCTCGCACGTAAGCAACCCGCGCTTTCCATTGCTTGCAAAATTGACATTAAATCTGTTGGTGTTGCACCCAGTGCATTTAATGTGCGGATCACTTCGTTTAAGCTTGCACTTGCATTCACTTGTTGTAATGAGCCACCTTGTTCACTCATATTTACGCTGGTATTACGGGTTACAACCGTACTACCACCCGCAAACGGAGTATTAGGTTGGCTGACATTAACTTGACTATCAACCGTAACGGAAAGGTTCCCTTGAGCGATAGCACAGCTTCCTAATGTCACATCACGATTCATCACAACAGAACCGGTTCTTGCATTAATGATCACTTTCGCATCTGCAACTACACGTTTAATTTCAAGGTTTTGAACTTCAGCCAAGAAGCGGACTTGTTCACTTTTACCAATAGGAACACGTAGTTGAACTGTACGGGCATCTAAAGGGATCGCTGTGCCCACACCGCGCAATTTATTAACAGCATCAGAAATGTGTTGTGCCAAAGTGAAGTTTTCTTCGTTCAGTTGTAGATTCAGCAGACCTGTTTGACCAAACTGCGAAGGCAGTTCACGTTCAATGATAGCGCCGCTGCTAATGCGTCCACCTGCTAACTGGTTAACTTTAACGCTATTCCCCCCCGCAGATGCACCCGCTCCCCCGACAATAATATTGCCTTGTGCTAAAGCATAAATCTGATTATCAACACCTTTTAATGGTGTCATCAGCAACGTACCACCACGTAAGCTTTTTGCATTACCTAAGGATGAAACAACAACATCGATTGATTGCCCTGTACGACCAAAAGGCGGTAATTTTGCAGTTACCATTACCGCTGCAACGTTTTTCAATTGCATATTGGTGCCAGGTGGTACGGTGATCCCCAATTGAGAGAGCATGTTATTCAGACTTTGCGTGGTAAACGGGGTTTGCATTGTTTGGTCACCCGTTCCATCTAATCCCACGACCAAACCATAACCAATCAGCGCATTTTCTCTTACCCCTTCAACAGAGGTGAGATCTCTGATCCGTTCGGCATGAGCGGAAAAACCGACACATGTCATCACGATAAAGAAAAGGCTCATCGCTATTTTTTTCATCTGGACCCTACTCATTAAAAAGGTGATACATTTAAGAAGAAGCGTTGTAGCCATCCCATAGACTGTGCTTCATTGATATAACCGTCTCCGATATATTCAATACGAGCATCAGCAACTTGGGTTGAATTTACGGTATTAGCACCACTGATTGTTCTTGGGTTCACAACACCTGAAAAACGGATAAATTCAGTACCTTGATTGATAGCAATTTGCTTTTCACCGATAACGTGCAGGTTTCCATTGGCAAGAAGCTGATCGACGGTAACAGTGATGGTGCCTTTAAAGGTATTGTTTGCATTTGCGCCACCTTTACCGCCAAAGTCACTGTTTCCTTCCATTCCCATATCAGCACGGCTATTACCAAACAATCCTTCCAAAAATCTTGGTGTGATCGAAGCAAGGAATCCTGCTTTGCCATTACGGCTCGCATTTGCGGATGAGTTTTTGCTTGCACTCACGTTTTCTTGCAATGTAATTGTTAGCGTGTCACCAATATTTCGAGGACGTCTGTCTTCAAATAGCGGTTGATAGCCAAAATAAACAGGCTGAGCTGACTGAAAAATAGAGCCATTAGGCGCAGGCGCTGTTGGTGCCGTTGGAACCGCCGTTGTGTTACCTTCTACCAACGGTTTTTTGGGTATATGTGCGCATCCCGCCAGTGTCAGTACCAACAGGGCGGTACCTAAACGTTGATGACGACGCCATCTGACACTAAGCTTTCTTGCCCCAGAATTGTCAGTAATGACCTTTGTATCCATCTTCGATACTCTTTTAGTAATACGCCTGACAGGAAATCCTGTCAGGCTAATAAACAAACGAAATTAGAGTTGCGTTAGTTTCTGTAACATCTGATCAGATGTTGAAATCGCTTTACTGTTAATTTCATAAGCACGTTGAGTCTGGATCATATTGACCAGCTCTTCAGCTACGTTAACGTTAGAGGTTTCAACATATCCCTGATACAACAAGCCTGCGCCGTTGATACCTGGGGCATT
>JAEYFY010000077.1 GCA_023454395.1 Pseudomonadota bacterium | reverse complement strand
TCATCGGGTGTTGTGATGATCAAAATATCTCGAATACCAGCAAGCATCAGAACTGAAAGCGGATAATAGATCATGGGCTTATCATAGATAGGCAATAACTGCTTCGATACCCCTTTGGTTATCGGATGCAGTCGTGTGCCAGAGCCACCCGCTAAAATAATACCTTTCATCATTTATCCTTCTTTACTTAATCAGTTCCCAAGCCCTAAACGTTCACCGGCATAAGAGCCATCTAGCACACGTTTCCACCAAGTTTCGTTATTTAAATACCACAAAACCGTTTTACGAATGCCAGATTCAAATGTCTCTTCTGGTTTCCAGCCTAATTCAGCTTCAATTTTTGCCGCATCAATCGCATAGCGCAAGTCATGACCAGGTCTGTCTTTCACATAAGTGATGAGATCGACATATTGAGCAACACCTTCCGGTTTTGCTGGATATAACTCTTCTAATAGCGCACAAATCGTTTTAACAACATCAATATTACGACGCTCATTATGACCGCCAATATTGTAGGTTTTACCCGGTGTTGCCGTTGTTGCGACTAAATAGAGCGCACGAGCATGATCTTCAACATAGAGCCAATCACGGATCTGTTCACCTTTACCATAAACAGGTAATGGTTTTCCTGAAATCGCATTTAAGATAATTAATGGGATTAATTTTTCAGGGAAATGATAAGGACCATAGTTATTTGAACAATTGGTTATTACAGTGGGTAAACCATAAGTCCGTAACCAAGCACGAACTAAATGGTCGCTTGATGCTTTAGACGCAGAATACGGGCTACTTGGCGCATAAGGTGTGGTTTCAGTAAAGAAATCATCTGTACCTTCTAAATCGCCATACACTTCATCTGTTGAAATATGGTGGAAACGAAATGCCGTTTTCTTTTCTTCAGGTAAAACTTGCCAAAAATGGCGAGCGGCTTCCAATAAGGTGTAAGTCCCCACAATATTGGTTTCAATAAATGCAGCTGGACCATCAATAGAGCGGTCAACATGGCTTTCTGCCGCTAAGTGCATAACAACATCTGGCTGATATTGAGCAAATAAGCGATCAAGCTCCGCTCTATCACAGATATCGACTTGCTCAAAGGCATAGCGTTCACTGTCTGCCACTGTTGCTAATGACTCTAAATTACCGGCATAAGTCAGTTTATCCACCACAACAACGCTGTCATTGGTGTTTTCAATAATATGTCGAACAACAGCAGAGCCGATAAAACCGGCTCCACCTGTAACTAGAATGCGTTTCAACGCCATACTCCTTTAGTATCAACAATCCATTTTTGAGTCACTTTACTACCAGGGATCGCCTTAAATTGTTGGTGATCAACTAACATTAAGACAATATCAGCGTCTTTCAGTGCTTGTTCTGTTGATACTAACTCTGTGATCCCTTTCAGTTTTGTTGGTAGCTCATGAATATTCGGCTCCACAGCTAATGTCGTACCGCTGTGCCAATCAGCGACTTGTTTCGTGATATTCATTGCTGGGCTTTCACGTAAGTCATCAATATTAGGCTTAAAGGCTAAACCAAAGCAGGCAATCTTAATTTCGTTTGCTCGTTTACCTGTTTCAGTAAGGCAATCTGCAACAGCGGCTTTCACTTGATCGATAACCCACACAGGTTTGCCATCATTGACTAAACGCGCAGTGTGAATTAAACGGGATTGTTTTGGATTTTGTGACACGATAAACCAAGGGTCAACAGCGATACAGTGTCCGCCAACGCCTGGGCCTGGTTGTAAGATATTGACGCGAGGATGGCGATTCGCCAAGCTAATTAGCTCCCACACATTAATATCTTGGTCAGCGCAGATCAGTGATAATTCATTAGCAAACGCTATATTAACATCACGGAAACTATTTTCAGTCAGCTTACACATTTCTGCGGTACGTGCATTAGTGATAACACATTCACCTTCAAGGAAAATCTTGTATAACTCACTTGCACGCTCTGAGGATTTACGGTTCATACCACCTACAACACGGTCATTGCGGATAAGTTCAATCATCACTTGACCTGGTAATACGCGCTCAGGGCAGTAAGCAACATCGATATCAGCATCTTCACCTTGTTGATGAGGGAATGTTAAGTCTGGACGAGCTTCTGCTAACCACTCTGCCATTTTTTCAGTAGAGCCAACTGGTGAAGTTGATTCTAGAATAATAAGATCACCTTTCTTCAGTACAGGTGCGATAGAGCGAGCTGCTGCTTCAACATAAGCCAAATCAGGCTCATGCTCACCTTTAAATGGTGTAGGTACAGCAATAAGGTAAGCATCTGCTGGCTGTGGCGTGGTATAGGCTTTTAAATGACCTTCTTCAACTGCTTGTTTAACGACTTTATCAAGATCAGGCTCAACAATGTGAATTTGACCTTTATTAATCGTATCAACTGCATGCTGATTAACATCAACACCGATGACGCTTTTTTTACGAGAGGCAAAAGCTGCCGCTGTAGGTAAACCAATGTAGCCGAGGCCGATAACAGAAATAGTTTCAAAACTCATAATGTCACCTGATTTTTTTTCAATGCTTCAAGAATACGTTGGCAGGCATGACCATCACCATAAGGATTTGTTGCCTTACTCATTTGGTGATACGCGTTTTCGTCTGTCAATAAAGAGGTTACTTCGCTAACAATACGTTTAGTATCTGTTCCGACTAAACGAACAGAACCCGCTTCAACAGCTTCTGGGCGTTCTGTTGTGTCTCGCATTACAAGAACAGGCTTACCTAATGAAGGCGCTTCTTCTTGAATTCCACCAGAGTCGGTCAAAATAAGGTAAGCATGGTTCATTAAATAAACGAATGGGAGATAATCTTGTGGCTGTATTAGCTTAATATTATCAATACCATGAAGGATCCGTTGAACAGGCTCACTCACATTAGGATTTAAGTGAACAGGATAAACAACTTCTACATCAGGGTGTGCTAATGCAATTTCAGCTAAAGCTTGGCAGATACGTTCAAAACCACCACCAAAGCTTTCTCGACGATGTCCTGTTACCAAGATCATTTTCTTATCAGGCTGAATAAATGGGTAGTTTACAGCAAGCTCGTTTAAGAGTGTTTGATTGCCCATCACTCTGTCACTTACCCAAAACAACGCATCAATTACCGTATTTCCCGTGACAAAAATATTTTTATCCGCAACCGCTTCTCGTACCAAATTTAATTTTGCAGTTTCTGTTGGTGCGAAATGATACATTGCAAGATGACCTGCAATAGTACGGTTTGCCTCTTCAGGCCAAGGGGAGTAAAGATTGCCAGTACGCAGCCCTGCTTCCACATGACCAACAGGAATTCGTTGATAAAATGCGGCTAAACTTGCTGCCATAGTCGTTGTTGTATCACCATGTACCAAAACAACATCAGGTTGAAATGACGCTAATACCGGTTTTAACCCTTCTAAAATACGACAGGTAATATCCGTTAAATCTTGTCCTGGTTTCATAATATTGAGATCGTAATCTGGTTTGATCTCAAAAAGATTTAATACCTGATCAAGCATTTCTCGATGTTGGGCCGTAACACATACCTTCGCTTCAAACGAATCATCATTTGCTAAAGCGTGCACTAAAGGTGCCATTTTTATCGCTTCAGGGCGTGTGCCAAAAACAGTCAACACTTTCACAGTGGCTCTCTTTTTTTCATTGTTATATTGCTTATTTTTGGGAAAGCAATATGCCCTTATTCTCAATACATCAGGTGCCGAAACACCTGATGTCTCGTTATTGTCATCAATGACAAAATTTAATTATTATTATTTTTTTAATGAACTGCGTCTTACTAATGCAACACCTGCACCCGCTAAAACGCCAATAGCGCCCCAAAGTACCATCATAAAGGCACGACGAGGGCTATCACGTTTCACAGGATCTTCAGGGGTACGTAGAAAACGGTAAGTTTGGAAGTTATCTTGTAATTTTGCGCCCACAGCAAGGGTCGCTAACATTGCCGTATTTTGATCGTAATCACTATCAAAATCAGCACCTGTTGCGACTAAAGTTTCTAACTGTGATTGCAACAGAGGAACACCTAACAGAAACAGTTTAGAATCTGGTAACTCATCAATCGCAATCGAGGTTTGCTTTTGAGAAATACCTTGTTTCTCAGCTACTTTGATTGATTGCTCTAATAAGTTAATTTGGCGTTGATATGCAGATTGAGCCGCCATTTCTTGACGTTTAACTAGCGCTTTCATTGATTGAGTTCTAGTTGCCCAAGCCGTTATGACTTCATCATTAAGATGGGTAGATGCTCTTTTATTAGCAAAAGCAATATACTCATTTAATAATTGGCTTGCTTCCTTGGATGTTTCCGCAATCAGTTTTAGTTGATCATTAACTAATTTTTTCTCATCGGCAGGCGTAAATTGAATATTGTTAATTAACTCATCCAATAACGCAGCATTAGCCTGTTCATCACTTTCTTTGCGCTGTTTGAAATAATCCGTTTGCAACCAAAACTCACGACGTGTATCAAACGCCGCGATTTGAGTAATAAACTCTTGATAAGCTTCATCTGAAATTGTTAAAGATGAGGTTTGTGCTGCTGGATTAATCTGTGTATCAAGATTGCGCAAAAACTGAGATTGCGAATAATAACTGCCTAAGTTATTAATCGTTGGTTTCTCTGTCATTGCAATTGCACTCCATTTAGGTTGCATCAAATAAGATGCACCGAGTGCAATCACTGCAAAAAGCAGAGCGAACCCTATAATCCAGCTTTTTCCTGACCAAAGTGCACAAAAAAGACCTCTAATATCGAGTTCATTATCTGGCTGTTCACCCTGTCGGGAGGCGTTATTTTCCGAGTTCATCACGTTAAAAAACCTCTGCTTATATTAATGCTGTTGTGTTGCTCTACGTAAGCGACGCTTATGTCGTTTAATAAAACGAGCGACTCGCCACGCGCGTTTAATACAATAACCATACATAACAAATGCAAGCAAGAATAATGCCAACATAAACCATTCAGGTACAAATGATAGGTTTTGACCGATAATACCAATCGCTGCTAATAATGCGGCTGACAGTGTAATCAGAATGAAAGCTTGGCGGGAGGTAAAACCTGCACGCATGATCAAATGGTGAATATGTTGACGGTCTGGAGAGAATGGACTCATGCCTTTACGTAATCGACGGTACATAATTGCCACCATATCCATAAGAGGAATAGCAATTATCCATAATGCGGTTACTGCTTTAACAGGACGAGGCTGAGCTTGTGTTGATGCGACCAATAACCAAATAATGGTAAATCCAATCAGTGTACTTCCCGCATCTCCCATAAAGACTTTGAATTTTTTACCACAGACCCCTAAGTTTAAAAGGATATAAGGTAAAATTGCCGCGATAAATGAGAAGCACCAGAATGCAAGAGCTGAATTGCCACTTTGATATAATAAAATACCAAGCGCGCCAAAAGAGACACAAGAAAGACCACCTAATAACCCATCAATACCATCAACCATATTAAAGGCATTGATTGCAGCCCAAACAGCGAAAAGTGTAACAATATAGCCAAAAGGTCCTAAATGCATTTCCCAAGGACCAAAAGCATGACCCAGTGAGTCAAGTTTTAACCCTGCACCCACCATCATCACGATCCCAACAAAAGCTTGGATTGTAGCTCTAATTTTTACACTAATATCGAAGCGATCATCTAAAGCGCCGATAAAAACAAGAAGCCCCGCACATGCCAGATATAATTCCTTATGAGGAATATAGATATCTGAAATATAAAATGCGAAAACAATACCAAAATAGACTGATATTCCGCCAACTAAGGGGATCAATCCATGATGTTTTTTACGATAATTCGGTTTATCCACGAGTCCAATTTTCTTTGCAATTTTACGAGCCAAGAATAAAAAAGCGAAAGAAAATAAGAACACATAAAAAACGCTTGTGCTCATTTTTAGTATATCCACAGTACCTGTTCTCTATAATAAATATAGCTGGTTATTTTACGCTTCCATGTGTTTTTATTCTTTTTTCCAGCTTCACCACGACGAGTTTATTCAAAACCCACCACCCTTCATCAATTATAAGTTTTCCTTAACTATTTTCATTGATGCCATCGCTATTTTTATCAATTACTAAAACATGCAATATATATACCAACATCTCGCTAAAATATTGCAATCTAAAATTAAATTACATCCATAAAAAACAAAAAACGCCACAACTATTGTGGCGTTTTCATCATATCTTCATTCTTACAAAGTAAATGAGCTTAACAGCATATAAATTGAGGTGATATTACTTATTCTGTAACAGAGCACACTATTTTAATATTTTATATTCTAATTCTCAGCTTACTCACTTTGTTAATACACTTTATGAACGTTTCATAAAGTCGAAGAATTCTTCATTTGTCTTAGTCATTGCTAACTTATTAATGAGGAATTCCATTGCGTCAATTTCACCCATTGGATGAATAATTTTACGCAAGATCCACATTTTTTGTAGCTCATCTTGAGACGTCAGTAACTCTTCTTTACGTGTACCAGAACGATTGTAATCAATCGCAGGGAAAACACGTTTTTCAGCAATTTTACGAGACAGGTGTAATTCCATATTACCTGTACCCTTAAATTCTTCGTAGATAACTTCATCCATCTTAGAACCCGTATCGACTAACGCAGTTGCAATGATAGTCAAGCTACCACCTTCTTCAACATTACGAGCCGCACCGAAGAAACGTTTAGGACGATGTAATGCGTTTGCATCCACACCACCTGTTAACACTTTACCTGATGAAGGAACAACGGTGTTATAAGCACGGGCTAAACGTGTGATGGAGTCTAACAGGATGATAACGTCTTTTTTATGCTCAACTAAACGCTTCGCTTTTTCAATCACCATTTCTGCAACTTGTACGTGGCGAGAAGCTGGCTCGTCAAAGGTTGAAGCAATAACTTCCCCTTTTACTAAGCGTTGCATTTCTGTCACTTCTTCTGGACGTTCATCAATCAGAAGTACCATTAATACGCAATCTGGGTAGTTATGAGCAATATTTGCTGCAATGTTTTGCAGCAACATGGTTTTACCTGCTTTTGGTGGAGCAACGATAAGACCACGTTGACCACGGCCAATTGGTGCCGCTAAGTCAAGAACACGTGCAGTTAAGTCTTCTGTGGAGCCATTACCACGTTCCATGCGTAAACGATTATTAGCATGTAAAGGTGTTAAGTTTTCAAAGAGGATTTTACTGCGGGCATTTTCTGGTTTATCAAAGTTAACTTCATTAACTTTTAGGAGGGCAAAATAACGTTCACCTTCTTTAGGAGGACGAATTTTCCCTGCGATGGTGTCACCAGTGCGAAGGTTAAAACGGCGAATTTGACTTGGAGAAACGTAGATATCATCGGGACCAGCAAGGTAGGAACTGTCTGCGGAACGTAGGAAGCCGAAGCCATCCTGCAATATTTCCAGCACACCGTCACCGAAAATATCTTCTCCACTTTTCGCGTGTTGCTTCAAGATAGAGAAAATAATGTCTTGTTTTCTCATTCGAGCCAGATTCTCTAGCCCCATGTTTTCGCCAAGTGCTATCAGTTCTGATACCGGCGTATTTTTTAATTCGGTAAGATTCATAATGGTGGGTTCTTAATAACTCGGGGTAACTCTCGAACTATGAACGTGAATAGTATAACAGCGAATTGCTGTCAGTTTCGTCATGTGTAAAATTACAGATTATAACTTTCTAACATAAGGGTATAACTAAAATGATAATGTTAGAGAGTGTTAATACTATTAGACCAGTCTGCTTTATCCCAGAGAAGTGACATTCATTTTTGTGATACATGAGTGTACTTTCAACTTATGGGTTCGGAACATACTTTGGAAAAATTTATATTCCTTGAATACTATAGATTATTCTAAGGCAACTTGACTGGTTAGATGAATTCAGATTACTTATATTAAATATCATATTAGATTAAATATCATATTATGTTATTCAATTCTATTACTTTGCACGCTTGATATTCAATATCTCAGACTTATTTAATCGTATCTAATCATATTGACAAGTAGATCCGATATATTATGTAAGTAAGTGGCGCTAACTTATCATGCTTCGAAGCGGACGTCTAGCTGTCAATAACAGAAATACTGACAAGGTCTAAACGTCCTACTTTTATTTTTGATATCTAAATCAAATTAGATATTTTCGTCTAAAAACTCTTTCAGTTGAGTTTTTGACAATGCGCCTACTTTAGTCGCAGCAGCTGCACCGTTTTTGAATAAAATCAGTGTAGGAATACCGCGAATACCGTATTTTGGTGCTGTCAGCGGGTTTTGATCGATGTTTAGCTTAGCAACTGTTAATTTACCAGCGTATTCTGTTGCAACTTCATCTAGAATAGGAGCAATCATTTTACATGGGCCACACCATTCAGCCCAGAAATCAACGAGCACAGGGCCGGTTGCATTTAATACATCAGCATCGAATTTGCTGTCAGATAAGTGAAGGATTTTATCGCTCATTGTTCTACTCCAAAGAATAATATTGACCGTACCAGTGTAACATTAAATAACAGAAGTCTGTCTGCATTTCAGCGGATAAACTTTTGTAATGCAACCCATAACTGATATTCTATTACATTATGAGCAAAACATATTTGACAGAAAAGAAGTTTTCCGACTTCGCCTTGCATCCAAAAGTGATAGAAGCCCTTGAGAAAAAAGGGTTCTCTAATTGTACACAAATTCAGGCATTGACGTTACCTATCACTGTGAAAGGTCAAGACATTGCCGGGCAAGCCCAAACAGGAACAGGCAAAACGTTGGCGTTTTTAACCTCAACGTTTCATTATCTTTTAACACACCCTGCTAAAGAAGGGCATGAAACCAATCAACCTCGTGCTCTTATTATGGCGCCAACACGCGAATTAGCCGTACAGATTTATTCTGATGCTAAAGAGCTTGCGCAAAATACAGGGATTAAAATGGGTCTCGCCTACGGCGGCGATGGCTATGACGAACAACTCAAAGTATTAAGTAATGGTGTCGATATTGTTATTGGCACAACAGGTCGTTTAATTGACTACGTTAAACAAGGCCATATTAACCTTAGCGCAATCCAAGTTGTGGTACTTGATGAAGCTGACAGAATGTACGATCTCGGCTTTATTAAAGATATTCGTTGGATTTTCCGTCGTATGCCAGTTGCGGCTGAGCGTATGAATATGCTGTTTTCTGCAACGCTTTCTTACCGCGTCAGAGAACTGGCTTTTGAGCAGATGAATAATCCTGAATATGTTGAAGTTGAACCTGAACAAAAAACAGGTTTTAGCATAAAAGAAGAACTCTTTTATCCTTCAAATGAAGAGAAAATGCGTCTTCTTCAAACATTAATTGAAGAAGAATGGCCAGATCGTTGTATCATTTTCGCCAATACAAAACATCGTTGTGACGATATTTGGGCGCACCTTGCTGCAGATGGACACCGCGTTGGTTTATTAACAGGTGATGTTCCTCAGAAAAAACGTCTACGCATTTTAGAAGATTTTACCCAAGGTAATATTGATATTCTGGTTGCCACTGATGTTGCCGCTAGAGGTCTTCATATTCCATCAGTAACGCATGTTTTTAACTATGATTTACCTGATGATTGTGAAGATTATGTTCACCGTATTGGTAGAACCGGACGTGCTGGAAATAGTGGTAATTCAATCAGCCTTGCATGTGAAGAATATGCACTGAATTTACCTGCAATTGAGACTTATATTCAACATACTATTCCTGTGAGTAAATATAATAGTGATGCGTTATTAGCTGATCTTCCAGAGCCTAAACGCCGTCACCGTCCTCGCCAAGGTCAGCCTCGTCGCAATAATGCGCCGGTGCGAAATAATAGAGGAAATAATACTCAACGTAACAACCGAAATAAACGCCCGAGTCATCCATAAATTATGCTGAAATCCTCATCACTTTATGCTGCTATTGATTTAGGTTCTAACAGTTTTCATATGTTAGTCGTTCGAGAAATCGCGGGGTCTATACAAGTCCTTTCCCGCGTGAAACGTAAAGTTCGACTCGCTGCTGGCCTAAACAGTGAAAATGAATTGTCAGAGCAGGCAATGGAACGCGGTTGGCAATGTTTACGACTTTTTTCTGAATATCT
>JAEYFY010000038.1 GCA_023454395.1 Pseudomonadota bacterium | reverse complement strand
ACAATGTCTGAACCTAGTACGTAAATCAAAGTTGTCATTTGCGCCTGCAATAAATCACGAAAACAGAACTACAGAGAAGGAAGTAAATAATATACGTTGCCATATAGGCTTGAGCTGCACCCAGTGCGCCATGCTCAGGAATAAGCCAACGCGAAAATAGCGTTAATAAGGCAAACTGGCTTACTTCTGTAAGGATATAAAAACGTAGTGCTGCTTTTGCAATGACAAGATAGCCAAAGACATAAGCGCCTACTTTTAAAACATCACCGATAAGTTGCCATGCAAATAAATCACGCATAGCGATAAATTTATCTGAAAACAGTAACCAAATCGCAAAATCACGTAATAACCACACCATAAAACTCGCAGCAGCTACCACAGGTAATACAAATTTCAGTGACTTAACGATCTCTTTGGTAATATCACTCTTTTGTGTGAGTCGGGAGAGTGTTGGTAATAAATAAACGGAGAAAGATGCGGTAATAAATTGCAAATAAGCATCTGAAATACTGGTCACCCCTTGCCAAATACCCACGTCTTCCCAGCTATAACGCTCAGCCAGTAAATTACGCATCATGATATAAGCGACAGGTAATGTAATCGATGTCAGTATTGCCATAATGGTAAACTTACCAAGATGACTTGCTATCGCCTTATCCCAATGAGGTTTAAGCTCACTTAACGCGAAGCGTTTACGCTTTATTACTAAAAATGTAGCAGGAAATAAAATAAGTGCAGGTACTAATGCTAGTCCAATTAATGCACCGTGATACCCCGCAAATAAATAGCATAAATAATAAGCAACAACACCAATAATACTACCCGCAATCACCGATAAGGCATTACCAGCCGCATCACGATAACCTTTTAATATGGCAAGAAAATAGTTGCTATATGCTATTCCCATTTGAATAAAAGCAACGGCTCTTACAATATCCTGATATTGATGATAATCATCACCAAATAACACTTGGCTAATGGGGGCAGAAAAAAGAAGAAATAAAATAGCTAATAATGAGGAGAACAGCAAAATCATGGATGATGACGTACCCAACACTTTTTTACGTTGAATACCATCATCTTGATATTGCGCGATTAATTTCGTCACACCATTAAAAATACCCGCACCAGACAAGACGCCTAGTACGGTGATTAATTGACGAAAGTTACCCGCTAACCCGACCCCTGTTGGGCCAAAAGAGACAGCAAGTAACTTAACGACAAGCAGACCAGCCCCAATTTTTATTAGGGTTGATCCGGCTGTCCAAGTTGATGCTTTGGCTAATGACATAATTAAGCAAAAAAGTCGCGAATATGACCAATAACAGTCTGTTGCTCTTCTTCTGTCATGTTGTAGAACATAGGTAAACGCACTAAACGCTCACTTTCTCGTGTTGTGAAAATATCTTCACCGTCAAAGCGACCAAACTTCATACCTGCGGGGCTGGTATGTAATGACACATAGTGGAATACCGTTAAGACACCATGCTCTTTCATATAATCATTAAACGCAGTACGTTGCTCGATATCTTTCAGTTTGATATAGAACATATGCGCATTGTGTTCTAACCCTTCAGGAACGATTGGAAGCGTCAATAAGCCTTTTTCCGCTAATGGAGTCAATGCATCATAATAAATCTGCCAAAATGCTAAACGACGCTCATTAATTTTTTCAGCTTCTTCAAGTTGCGCCCACAGATAAGCTGCTTGTAAGTCTGACATTAAGTAGCTAGAGCCAATATCACGCCAAGTATATTTATCTACCTGCCCACGGAAAAACTGGCTACGATTAGTGCCTTTTTCACGGATAACTTCTGCGCGATTGATTAAATCAGGATCGTTAATTAACGTTGCACCACCCTCACCACCAGATGAGTAGTTTTTAGTTTCATGGAAGCTATAGCAACCAATATGACCAATCGTGCCAAGCGCTTTGCCCTTGTAAGTTGACATGACACCTTGTGCAGCATCTTCAATCACGAATAGATTATGTCTTTTCGCAATCGCCATAATGGTATCCATTTCACACGCAACTCCCGCATAATGAACAGGCACTATCGCGCGCGTTTTATTTGTGATTGCTGCTTCTATTTTTGTTTCATCAATATTCATAGTATCTGGACGAATATCAACGAAAACAATCGTTGCGCCACGTAATACAAACGCATTAGAGGTCGAAACAAAGGTAAAACTTGGCATGATAACTTCATCGCCAGGCTTGATATCTAATAAGATGGCAGCCATTTCAAGCGATGCTGTACAAGAAGGCGTTAACAGCGTTTTATGACAATGAAATTGTTCTTCTAACCACTTTTCACATTTCTTTGTGAAATTGCCATCACCACAGAGCTTGCCACTTTCCATAGCCTGTTTCATATATTCTAATTCTGTGCCGACAACCGGTGGTTTATTAAACGGAATCATATTATCCCCTGTATAACCAATAAGTGGTGCTCTCTATTAAGCCTCCACTGTGTGTGTATAAACGCGAAGCTGCAATATTGCTGATCTGTGTTGCAACATATAAGGTTGAAATACCTTGTTGTTGACACCAAAACTTCGCGGCCGACATCAGTTGTTTACCAATGCCTTGTCCTATTCTGTTGGGCATTACTGCGAGTAATCCCACTCTTGCTTCATTTTCAGATAGCTGGCGTAAAGTAACGAAACCACTTACATTATTTTCCGCATCATAAGTCAGTAAGCAGATATCATCGAACGTACCTAGCACCGCTTTTTTAGCCCATAATGCATAGAAACGACTACTATCGCCTTCTTGATACCAAGGCGCTCTAAAACGACTTTGTACAAAAACTTCTGAGGCCGTTGTCATCAATAAGTCGATATCATCTTCATTGGCTTTTCTAAAACAGTATTCCGTCGCTTTCTTACAAGCATTTTCTGTGCCAATTGAAAGTTTAAAATCAATTTCACCTTCCGCAAATTGAAAACCTAATTGGCTTAGTTTATCGATGAGCGAAAGCTCATGAGATGCGACTTTAGCTTGAACCACATCAAAAGTATCAAGCTGTTGGTCTGTTAACGCGGGCGCTTGCGTATCAAACTCAAGACGCCCTGTTTTGAGGGAGAAATACTCGCTTTCCCACTCAAGATAATTAATATTGGCGAGGACGGACATGTAATAAATCCAATAGATAGCGGCCATAACCTGTTTTAGACAGTGATTTTGCGCTTTCTCTTACTTGGTCATCACTGAGCCAACCATTGCGCCAAGCAATCTCTTCAAGACACGCTACTTTAAATCCTTGGCGTTTTTCAACAGTTTGAACAAAGGTACTGGCTTCAATTAAACTATCGTGAGTGCCGGTATCTAACCACGCAAAACCACGTCCCAGTAATTCAACGTTAAGCTCCCCACATTCAAGATACATCTGATTAATCGACGTAATTTCTAATTCGCCACGAATCGAAGGTTTGACGCGTTTGGCAAAATCAACCACTCGGTTATCGTAGAAATAAAGCCCTGTTACCGCCCAATTAGATTTAGGTTGCTCTGGTTTTTCTTCAATCGATAACACTTTAAAATCATCGTCAAATTCAACGACACCAAATCGCTCAGGGTCCATCACTTGATAGCCAAACACGGTTGCACCATGTTCGCGTTGTGCAACTTGTTTCAGTTTTGGACTAAACCCTTGACCAAAATAGATATTATCGCCTAAAACTAAACAGCAATGTTCATCACCAATAAATTCCTCACCCAAAATAAAGGCTTGGGCTAAACCATCAGGAGATGGCTGAATTTTATATTGAAGACGAATACCAAATGCAGAACCATCACCTAATAAGCGCTGAAATGAGGTCATATCATCGGGTGTTGTGATGATCAAAATATCTCGAATACCAGCAAGCATCAGAACTGAAAGCGGATAATAGATCATGGGCTTATCATAGATAGGCAATAACTGCTTCGATACCCCTTTGGTTATCGGAT
>JAEYFY010000025.1 GCA_023454395.1 Pseudomonadota bacterium | reverse complement strand
GTACCTAAGGTAAACGCTTGAACTTTGTTGGTTGCATTCACTCGAGTTTCATTAATTTTACCCACGGCTTGAACAAGCTGAGTTGCAAATCCTGC
This sequence comes from Pseudomonadota bacterium, assembly GCA_023454395.1. Lineage (GTDB taxonomy): Bacteria > Pseudomonadota > Gammaproteobacteria > Enterobacterales > Enterobacteriaceae > Proteus > Proteus appendicitidis. The sequence goes on along the minus strand of JAEYFY010000025.1, from coordinate 5,820 downwards.
TTGTACTGGCTGGGGTTTCGCAATATTGGATGCTTGCAAAGTCTGGATTTGCATTTTATCCAGAACACTTTCAATAGCTGGAATTGACATATAAACCTCTGCGTTAATCATCTAATTCAATTACTGAATCAATGTCATAGTAAGGAAGTGAACCAACACGCTTACCGAGTTATACCCTAACACAGGGGCTTCATTCCAAAGCGAGTAATTAACGCAAAAGTTAAGGGCTAATTACGCCATTAAATGAAACGCAAAAGGCCAATAATGAGACACCTGAGAGTAGGTTTATTTATTTGCGTAAGGGGAGTCTGTTTTGTTACGCCACGCTTTTAGTATTCATCCCGAACTACAAGGCAAGGATTGTCTATGAATGCCGAAAAAACCGACGTTGTGAACCAGAATAAAGGTTTTAACGCCATTATTAACCGGATAAAAGCCGATCCGAAAATTCCGCTCATTATTGCGGGCTCGGCGGCTATTGCCATTTTTGTTGCTGCTTTTTTATGGTTACAAAGCCCTGATTATAAAGTGCTTTATAGTAATCTTAGCGATAAAGACGGTGGCGAAATTGTCACACAGTTAACACAGATGAATGTACCTTATCGCTTGTCACAAAATGGCGCAGCGATTATGGTGCCTGACAATCAGGTTCATGAATTACGCCTGAAACTCGCGCAAGCGGGGCTTCCAAAAGGCGGTGCTGCCGGTTTTGAACTGTTAGATAAAGAAAAGTTCGGGATCAGCCAATTTAGTGAACAGATTAACTATCAACGTGCACTTGAAGGGGAGCTTGCTCGTACTATCGAGACTTTAGGTCCTGTACAGAATGCTCGAGTTCATTTAGCACTGCCAAAACCATCTCTTTTTGTTCGTGAACAGAAATCCCCTTCTGCATCCGTTACGGTGGGTCTTTTACAGGGTAGAGCGCTGGATGAAGGTCAAATTAATGCCATAGTGCATATCGTTGCAAGCAGTGTTGCAGGTATGCCTGATAGCAGCGTGACCATCGTCGATCAAAGCGGCAAATTATTGACACAGCCTGATGCATTAGGTCGTGATCTTAACTCTATCCAACTGAAATATGTTCAAGAGCTAGAAAACCGTTATCAGCAACGTATTGAAACGTTATTAGGCCCAATTGTGGGTCGTGGAAACGTTCATGCACAGGTGACTGCTCAAGTTGATTTCTCTCATACAGAAGAGACGGCTGAAGAGTACAAACCAAACCAACCACCAAATCAAGCCGCTGTGCGTTCAAAACAATTGAGCCAAAGTGAGCAAAATGGTGGCATGTTAGCTGGCGGTGTTCCTGGTGCATTATCTAATCAACCTGTTGCTCCACCACAAGCGCCTATTGAAGCACCAAAAGCGCAAGAAGGTGAGAAAACAGATGACACCAATGCAACGGGCGCGAATCGCACATTAACGCGTAATCCAAACAGTAATAGCCGTTTAGATGAAACAACCAACTATGAAGTTGATCGCCGAATTCGCCATATCAAGCGTCCAGTAGGTAATGTTGAGCGTCTTTCTGTCGCTGTTATTGTGAACTACAAAACAGTTGAAGATAAGAAAGAAGCTGCTGAAGGCGAAGAGCCTGTTGTTGAAACTAAACTTGTTCCGCTAACTGATGAGCAAATTCAGCAAATTGAAGGGCTTGTTCGTGAAGCAATGGGCTATTCCCAAGAACGTGGTGACTCTTTAAGTGTCGTGAACTCGCAGTTCAACGATATTGAAGAGAAAGTGATCACCGTTCCTGTATGGGAAAATCCAGACATTCTTGCGAAAGCATTAGATTTAGGTCGCTGGTTATTACTTGTCATCATCGCATGGATCTTATGGCGCAAACTGGTGAAACCACAGCTTGAAAAACGCCGTGAAGCTGAAGTTGCTGCACAGAAAGCCGTGCTGAAAACCAAGCTTAAAGTTAAAGATGATGTTGATGAAACAGAATTAGATGACGAAGCAAGACGTAAACAAGCACGTCAACGTGTGAGTGCCGAATTGCAGAGCCAACGTATCCGTGAAATGGCAGAGAAAGATCCTCGTGTCGTTGCAATGGTCATTCGTCAATGGATGAGTAAAGAACAATGAGTAATAACTTAACTGGAACCGAAAAAAGCGCCGTTATGTTACTAACACTCGGTGAAGACCGAGCGGCGGAAGTATTTAAACATCTAAGTACTCGCGAAGTTCAACAGCTCAGTATTGCAATGTCTTCAATGCGTCAGATCTCAAATCAGCAATTGATTGATGTTATGGCAAGCTTTGAAGAAGACGCCGTCCAATACGCAGCATTGAACGTCAATGCGAACGATTATTTACGCTCTGTTCTTGTTAAAGCCTTGGGTGAAGAACGTGCGAATAATCTGTTAGATGAGATCTCTGAAACTCGTGAAACAACAACGGGTATCGAGACACTTAACTTTATGGAACCGCAAATGGCTGCCGATATTATCCGCGACGAACATCCGCAGATTATCGCAACTATCTTGGTTCACCTCAAACGGGGTCAAGCGGCAGATATTCTTGCCCTGTTTGATGAGAAATTACGTAATGACGTGATGTTACGTATCGCAACATTTGGTGGTGTTCAACCGTCAGCATTAGCAGAGTTAACTGAAGTACTGAATAACCTGCTTGATGGTCAAAACCTCAAACGCAGTAAAATGGGTGGTGTTCGTACTGCTGCTGAAATCATCAACTTGATGAAGAGCCAGCAAGAAGAGAATGTCATTACTGCGGTTCGCGATTACGACGGCGAATTGGCACAAAAAATTATCGACGAAATGTTCCTGTTCGAAAATCTTATCGATATCGACAACCGTTCTATCCAGCGCATTCTACAGGAAGTGGAATCCGACTCCTTGGTTGTGGCATTGAAAGGATGCGATCAAGAGCTGCGCGATCACTTCCTCAACAATATGTCGCAACGTGCTGCTGAAATCATGCGTGATGACTTGAGTTCTCGCGGCCCTGTCCGTATGTCTCAAGTGGAAGCAGAGCAGAAAGCAATTCTGCTTGTGGTACGCAAATTAGCAGAGACTGGAGAGGTTGTTCTTCATGGAGGAGACGATACCTATGTCTGATAAACATACTGATACTAACTGGAAGCCTTGGGTTCCCAAAGAACTCACTGATTGGGCATTAACTGTCGAGGAAACGACAGAAGACGAAAAGGAAGTCGAAAAACAGGAAAAAGAAGTTGTTCAGCAACAGAAAGTTCTTGAGCAAATTAATATGCTTGATGACATGAAAGAAAAGGCTCAGAAATTGGGCCACGCTGAAGGCTTTGAGGCAGGGAAAAACCAGGGTTATCAGGAAGGCTATCAGGCTGGATTACAATCAGGTATTGAAGAAGGTATTCGCCAAGGCATTGCTCAACAATCACCATTAATTAATGAATGGCAAGGATTGTTAGCGGAGTTTAGGCACTCTTTAAATGGGTTAGACAGTGTTATCGCATCACGTTTAATGCAAATCGCCCTCACAGCAGCAAAAGAAGTTTTAGGTCAACCTGCTGTTTGTGATGGGTCTGCATTACTGGCGCAAATAACCTTAATGTTGCAACAAGAACAAATGTTCTCAAACAACCCACAGTTAAGAGTTAACCCAAAACATATTCCACAAATTGAAAAAGAGCTGGGTGATTCACTTTCTGCTCATGGTTGGAAAGTGGTTGCCGATAACAGTATTCATGTTGGTGGATGCCGTGTTGTGACAAATGATGGCGATCTTGATGCCACGATTGCAACTCGTTGGCATGAGCTTTGTCGTCTTGCTGCTCCGGAGGCGTTGTAATGACAGCAAGATTGGGGCGTTGGTTAGAAAAACTCAGTGATGCAGAAGCGCGTTTAAATAAAATTCCGCGTGTACGTCAATATGGTCGTTTAACCAGAGCAACAGGTTTAGTCATGGAAGCTAAGGGGCTTGTTATGCCCCTTGGCTCTACGTGTTTAATAGAACGTACCATTGGTAAAACTGTTGAAGAAGTTGAGAGTGAAGTCGTTGGGTTCAACGGTAGCCAAATGTTGTTAATGCCTTTACAGGAAGTCGAGGGATTAACACCGGGCGCGCGTGTTTATGCACAAGCCACACCGGGTGGTGAAAATGAAGGTCGCCAATTACCTCTTGGAGATGCGCTGTTAGGGCGTGTTTTAGATGGTTCTGGTTATCCTCTAGATGGTTTACCACCACCAGATACCGGTTATCGTGCGCCACTGATCACGCCACCTATCAACCCACTACAACGTACTCCGATTACGGATGTACTGGATGTAGGGGTACGTGCAATCAACTCACTGTTAACCGTGGGTCGTGGTCAACGTATGGGGCTTTTTGCCGGCTCTGGTGTCGGTAAAAGTGTGTTATTAGGCATGATGGCGCGGTTTACCCAAGCTGATGTCATTGTTGTTGGATTAATTGGTGAACGTGGGCGCGAAGTTAAAGACTTTATCGAAAATATTCTCGGTACTGATGGTTTAGCACGCTCTGTGGTTGTAGCCGCACCAGCTGACGTATCACCACTGCTTCGTATGCAAGGTGCTTCTTATGCAACGCGTATTGCAGAAGATTTTCGTGATCGCGGAAAACATGTCTTACTGATTATGGATTCGCTCACTCGTTACAGTATGGCGCAACGTGAAATCGCCCTTGCTGTAGGGGAACCGCCTGCAACCAAAGGCTATCCACCTTCTGTCTTCGCTAAATTGCCTGCACTTGTCGAACGTGCGGGAAATGGCGTTGATGGCGGCGGTTCTATTACGGCTTTCTATACTGTGTTAACAGAAGGTGATGATCAGCAAGATCCAATTGCAGACTCTGCGCGTGCAATTTTAGATGGTCACATTGTGCTTTCGCGTTCTCTGGCAGAATCTGGGCACTACCCTGCTATCGATATTGAAGCCTCTATTAGCCGTGCAATGACATCACTGATTGATAAAACACATTATCGTCGCGTACAAGTGTTTAAACAGCTTTTGTCTAGTTATCAACGTAACCGCGATTTAATTAACGTAGGTGCTTATGCTGCGGGTAGTGATCCTATGCTTGATAAAGCCATTGCGCTTTATCCATCCCTCGCGAAGTTCTTACAACAAGATATCCAAGAGCAATGCAGTTATCAAAGTGCATGTGAGCAACTTAATCAACTGATCACAGTAAACTAATTCTGAACATAATCAGAGAAAGTAAAGAGGGTTCCAATGCGGGAGCAGTCACCTTTAGTGACACTGAGAGAACTGGCACAGACAGCGGCTGAACAAGCCGCTATTCAACTGGCTCAGGTCCGGCAGAGTCATCAACAAATGGAACAGCAACTCAATATGTTGATTGGGTATCAGGATGAATACCGTGTACGTCTAAATGAAACGTTGAATTTAGGTGGGATGTCATCAGCATCGTGGCAAAACTACCAACAATTTCTCAAAACGCTCGAATTGACTATCGAACAACATAAACAACAACTTCAACATTGGCAGGCGCAGCTTGATCTTGCAACTGAACAATGGAGAGAAAAACAGCAACGACTCAATGCATTTGAGACTTTGGAGCAACGCGCTGAAGATAGCCGTAAGCGACATCTTGATCGTATTGAACAGAAACAAATGGACGAGTACGCACAGCGTAGTACTTTACGGAGAACAACTTGATGGAGATAACGCTTCTGACCATGGATGTCGCTGCAGCCTCTCCGGGAACGACATCCGCTTCAAATAGTCAGCCCGGTGATAATGCCCCGACATTTGCTCAGCTTTTGGGCTCTCAACCCCAAAATGCACAGAGTGATAAAAAGACAGCCAATATCACAAACCATTCAAC
>JAEYFY010000464.1 GCA_023454395.1 Pseudomonadota bacterium | reverse complement strand
CTGGTTCGTGGTATCCAACGTTTTGCAAAACGTATCCAATGCCTACAAGGCGGGGATTTCAGACTCTATTGTCTATACGTTGTCGCAGCGCTGGTCATCTTGCTTTTAGTCATCGCAGCGTAAGGAGAGGGACTTATGACTTTCCAAGAAGCACCTACGTTAATGATGGGCATATTCGCACTAATACAAGCACTCTTTTTGTTAGCGATAACCCCATTATGTACAGGTATTTCGCGCACAATTCGCGCCAAGATGCATTCGCGTCAAGGCCCCGGGATTTTGCAAGATTATCGAGATATCTTTAAGTTATTTAAACGTCAATCTGTGGCACCTGAGCAATCTGGCGTGATCTTCCAAGTGATGCCTTATGTGTTACTGGGAAGTATGCTGGTGGTTGCGATGGCGTTGCCTGTCTTTACCGCAACGTCACTGTTTGCGGGTGCAGCCGACCTTATCGCACTGATTTATCTGTTTGCACTTTATCGTTTCTTCTTCTCTTTATCTGGTCTGGATTCAGGAAGCACGTTTGCAGGTATTGGTGCTAGCCGTGAATTAACGCTGGGTGTGTTAGTAGAGCCTATCTTAGTGTTATCACTGATTGTGGTGGCGTTAATTGTGGGTTCAACCAACGTCGGCACCATTAGTGCAACACTTGCTCAAGGTTGGGTATCACCAACTGCCACACTGTTAGCCTTATTAGCTTGTGCTTTTGCCGCTTTTATCGAAATGGGCAAAATGCCATTCGACGTTGCGGAAGCTGAGCAAGAGTTACAAGAAGGTCCATTAACTGAGTATTCAGGCTCTGGTTTTGCCATGGTGAAACTGGGTCTTGGTTTAAAACAAGTGGTAGTGGCTGAACTGTTTTTGGCCATATTTATTCCTTTCGGTAAAGCAACAGAATTCACCTTTATTGCACTGACCATTGCGTTAGTTTTAATGGCAGTGAAGCTGTTAGTGGTGTTTGTATTAGCGTCATTGGTTGAAAACAGTTTAGCGCGTGGTCGCTTCTTACTGACTCACCATGTGACATGGTTAGGATTCGGTGTTGCGGCACTGGCTCTTGTTTTCTATTTAACCGGTCTATAAGGAGCGATGCTTACAATGGAAAATATAGCTCTTGCGACCTTACTCATCCCATTTGCGGGGGCGTTGATTACGTCCTTAATGCCAAATCGGATGGCGAAGTGGTTATGTACACTGTTCGCTTTATTAGCCACATTAGGAACGGTTGTTTTAGGTTGGCAGTTCCTCGCTGAAGGTAAAGTCGATACCACAATTACGCTAGTACAATATGGTGATGTTGCGCTCTTTGGTTTTACCATTGATCGTGTCAGTACATTGATTGCTTTCGCGGTTGTGTTCTTAGGATTGTTGGTGAGTTTTTACTCTACTGGCTATCTGACCAATGGCAATCGCGAGCATCCACATGATGGTACTCGTCGCTATTATGCCTTCTTGCTGATTTTTATTGGTGCAATGGCGGGTTTAGTCCTTTCATCGACTATTTTAGGTCAACTCCTGTTTTTCGAAATCACCGGGGGGTGTTCTTGGGGATTAATCGGCTACTACCAATCTGACAAATCGCTCCGCTCAGCAATGAAAGCGTTGTTGATCACTCATGTTGCTTCAATCGGTCTTTATCTTGCGGCTGCGACCTTGTTTGTGAGTACGGGGACATTTGAATTAACCGCAATCGCAACGTTAGATGAGCCAACCAAACTGATTGTGTTTGGTGGGATTCTCTTTGCGGCTTGGGGTAAATCAGCTCAATTACCACTGCAAGCTTGGCTACCTGATGCGATGGAAGCTCCAACACCTGTGAGTGCTTACTTACACGCCGCATCAATGGTAAAAGTCGGTGTTTATATCTTTGCTCGTGCGATTATGTCAGCAGATGGTGATGTTCCTCACCTTATTGGTTGGGTGGGTATTACCATGGCGGTTATCACGTTGATTTATGGCTTTATGATGTATCTGCCACAAAAAGATATGAAACGCCTATTAGCATGGTCAACCATCACTCAGCTCTCTTATATCTTCCTTGCATTATCTATTTCTATCTTTGGGCCGCGCGAAGCGTTTGAAGGCGGTATTGCTTATATCTTTAACCATGCCTTCGCGAAAAGCTTGTTCTTCTTAGTTGCCGGTGCATTGAGTTATAGCTGTGGTACTCGTATGTTGCCGCGCTTAAAAGGGTTAATTAATAAATATCCATTATTGGGTGTGGGTTTCTGTGTTGCCGCGCTGGCAATTGCCGGGGTTCCTCCAATGAATGGCTTCTTTAGTAAATTCCCAATTTTTGCCGCAGGTTTTGAACTGTCGAGTGTTTTCTGGGTGATGACACCAATTATGGTGCTAGTGCTGATTGAGTCTGTTGCTAGCTTCACTTGGTTTATCTACTGGTTTGGTCGTGTCGTTCCTGGCAAACCAAGTACAGAAGTTGCACAAGGGCAACCTGTTCCTATGGCAATGCAAATTGTGATTGGAATACTGATTGTGATGTCCTTTGCATCCAGTGTTATCGCAGTCACTTGGCTAGGATAAGGGAGATAAATCATGACTGGAGCACTTATCGTAAACAATTTGGCGGGGTTAATGATGATCACCTCGCTGCTGGTAATTGGCGCTAAAAAGCCGATTGCATCCTGTTGGTTCTATGCATTGCAATCTTTCGTTTTAGTGATGATTTTCGTCACTTTAGCCAATACATTAGATGCACACCAACTTACACTTTGGGCGATCACCGCCTTCTTTACTAAAGTTCTGCTTGTGCCACTTATTTTAGGATTTGCATTCCGTAAGTTATCCGATCCTAGTGCGAATATCAGTGTTATTAGCCCTGCATTTTTAATGTTGCTGGCTGCTGTTATCGTCATTTTAAGTTGGTTTGTGGTAGAGCCAATTCAAATCCCAATGGTTGTTGATTTGAAACCTGCACTCGCAGTTTCTCTGGGGCACTTTATGTTGGGTCTACTTTGCATCGTGACTCAGCGCAATATCCTAAAACAAGCTTTTGGTTACTGTTTAATGGAAAACGGCTCTCATTTAACACTGGCATTATTAGCGTGGAGAGCGCCAGAACTGGTCGAAATTGGTATCGCCACAGACGCCATCTTTGCTGTGATCGTTATGGCAGTGTTGGCTCGTAAGATTTACCGCACGCTCAACACACTGAACGTGGATCAACTGACCGCGCTGAAGGGGTGAGGAGATGAACCAAACAACCATGTTAACAATTTTAATGTTTGCACCGTTGGTATTTTCAATACTGGCGTTTCTTAGCCCGTTATTAAAAGCGGGTGCGCGTCCTGTTGTAACAGGGATCCATGCTATTGGTATCACCGTATTGTTAATCGCTGCATTAGGGGCTGTGGCAGATGTCATGTCTCATGGCGAAATATTGGCTGCTGCTAATTGGGTTCATGTGGATAGTCTTGGCGCATTATTCCTCGCCATCTTAGGTATTATCGGCTTTTTAACAGGGCTTTATTCTATTGGCTATATGAATCACGAAGTGGATGAGGGCGAAATCTCAGTACGCACTTTGTGTAATTATTATGGTTTCTTCCACCTGTTTTTATTCACCATGTTATTAGCAATTACGAGTAATAACTTGATCTTAATGTGGGCAGCCATTGAAGCAACAACCCTAAGTTCTGCATTCTTAGTTGGAATTTATGGTCAACGTTCTTCTTTGGAAGCTGCGTGGAAGTACATCATTATTTGTAGTGTGGGTGTGGCATTTGGTCTTTTCGGAACTATTTTGGTTTATGCCAATGCCGCAAGCTTTATGCCTGATCCAGATCAGGCTATCTTCTGGACTGAAGTGTTGAAATATACAGACCAGTTAGACCCAACACTGATGCATTTAGCTTTTGTCTTTATTTTAATCGGTTTCGGTACCAAAACGGGGTTATTCCCAATGCACGCATGGTTACCAGACGCACACAGTGAAGCACCAAGCCCTGTCAGTGCGCTGTTATCAGCAGTTTTACTGAATTGTGCGCTGTTAATTATCATTCGTTACTACACCATTATTGATGCGGCAATTGGTACTGAATTTACACGTAACTTACTGTTAATCTTTGGCTTCCTCTCTGTTGCTATCGCGGCGTTCTTTATTCTTATTCAGCGCGATATGAAACGTCTTTTAGCGTATTCCAGTGTGGAAAACATGGGATTAATTGCCGTCGCATTAGGGATTGGCGGACCAATTGGTATTTTGGCTGCTTTATTCCACACCTTAAACCACAGTTTAGCGAAAGCACTGTTGTTCTGTGGCTCCGGTAACGTGTTATTGAAATACGGTACTCGTGATTTAAATGTCGTGAAAGGCATGTTTAAAGTGATGCCATTAAGTGCCGCTCTTTTTGCTGGTGGCGCTTTAGCGTTAGGCGGTATGCCTCCTTTCAACGTCTTTATTAGTGAATTTATGATTGTTGTGGCAGGTTTAGCTTCTCAGCACATTGGGCTAACTATCCTATTATTATTGTTATTGACCATAGTGTTAGGTGGTTTAGTTCGTATGGTGGCTAAAACTGTCTTTGGTCCAAAACCTGATGTTGTTGCTAAAGGTGAACTGGGAATTTTAACCACATTACCAATGGTCATTCTGATTGCACTTATGCTGTTAATGGGAACTCACATTCCTAAACCTGTCAGCGAGCTGTTAGAAAATGCCGCTAATATCGTGATGAATATTGATAAAAGTGAGTCACCTACTTATGCATGGCCAGCGGCTTTAATCAACAATCCATCCACATCGGTTCAGGAGATGTAACGTGAGCTACCAAAATTATGTCAGTAGAAAAGAGGGAAAAGAACTAGGCGGAGATTACGTTGCCAAGGTTCGTGAAAAATTCCCATCAGCAGTTCTTGATGAAGAGCGACAAACCGCTGATCAATTGACGATAACAGTAAAAACGGAATCACTTCCTGAAGTGGTGGAATACCTGTATTACGGCTTAGGCGGTTGGTTACCTGTTTTATTCGGTAATGACGAACGTAGTTTAAACGGGGACTATGCTGTTTATTACGCATTATCAATGGAAGAGGGTGAAAAATGCTGGGTTGTTGTAAAAGCGCATGTTAGCCCAATCACTTTAGAATTCCCGTCAGTGACTCCGCGTGTCCCAGCAGCCGTGTGGGGTGAGCGTGAAATTCGTGATATGTATGGTCTTATCCCGGTTGGTTTACCTGATGAACGTCGTTTAGTGCTTCCCGATGACTGGCCTGAAGAGATGTATCCACTGCGTAAAGATGCGATGGATTATCGCCAACGTCCAGCACCAGCAACCGAAGTTGAAACTTATCCTTTCGTGAACGAAGGTAAGCAAGATGCGCGTGTTGTGCCAATTGGCCCTATGCACATTACCTCTGATGAACCGGGACACTTTCGCTTATTCGTAGACGGTGAAAACATTGTCGATGCCGATTACCGCATGTTCTATGTTCACCGTGGTATGGAAAAACTGGCTGAAACCCGTATGGGTTATAACGAAGTGACCTTCTTATCAGACCGCGTGTGTGGTATCTGTGGTTTTACTCACAGCGTGGCGTATGTCACTTCTGTTGAAAATGCGTTAGGCATTGAAGTGCCACGTCGTGCGCATACTATTCGTTCTATCCTATTAGAAGTTGAACGTCTTCATAGCCATTTATTAAACATTGGTTTAGCCAGTCACTTTACAGGCTTTGATACTGGCTTTATGCAATTTTTCCGTATTCGTGAAAAATCAATGCAGATTGCAGAAATGCTCACTGGTGCGCGTAAAACGTATGGCTTGAACTTAATTGGGGGGATTCGTCGCGATATTTTAAAAGATCAGCGTCTGAAGACTATCCAACTTGTTAGAGAAATGCGTAAAGAAGTCACTGAATTAGTGGATATATTGCTATCAGCGCCGAATATGGAACAACGTACTGTCGGTGTTGGTATCTTAGATAAGAAAGTGGCTCGTGATTTTAGCCCGGTAGGTCCAATGATAAGAGCGAGTGGCTTTAAGCGTGATGTGCGTTTTGACCACCCCTTTGCAGATTATGGCAATCTTCCGCTGACGCTCTTTAGTTATGAAGGTGGCGACGTATTTTCCCGTGTGATGGTACGTATTAAAGAAGTCTTGGATTCAATGGCAATGATTGAATATGCCTTAGATAACTTGCCAGAAGGTCCATTATTAACCGAAGGCTTTACTTATCAGCCATATAAATTTGCACTGGGCTTTACTGAAGCACCACGCGGTGAAGATGTTCACTGGAGTATGTTGGGTGATAACCAAAAATTATTCCGCTGGCGTTGCCGTGCTGCAACTTATGCTAACTGGCCCGTATTACGTTATATGTTGCAAGGAAATACCGTCTCTGATGCGCCGTTAATTATCGGTAGTCTTGACCCTTGTTATTCCTGTACTGACAGGGTAACGCTCGTCGATGTGAAAAAACGTAAATCTAAAACAGTTTCTTACAAAGAAATTGAACGTTACAGCATCGAACGTAAAAATTCGCCGCTCAAGTGAGGGAATGAACGATGTTAAAATTGTTTAAAACCATAATCAAAACAGGCGAAGCAACGACCAAGTATCCGTTTAAACCTCTGGATTTACCTGATGGTTTCAGAGGAAAGCCTGAATATGATGCACAGCAATGCATTGTCTGTGGTGCTTGCACCTCAGCATGTCCTGCTAATGCGTTAACGATGGAAACGAATTTGGAAACAGGCGAGCGTCATTGGCAATTATTCATTGGTCGCTGTATTTATTGTGGTCGTTGTGAAGAAGTTTGCCCAACAAGAGCGATTGTTTTATCCGATATGTTTGAAACGGCAGTAACTAAAAAGTCAGATCTTTATATCAAAGGAACTTTTAAGTTATTGAATTGCCGTGAATGCCATCAACCCTTTACGCCTAGAAAATCAGTTGAATATGCGATGGAGCTATTAGTGCAATCAGGCTGGGATGAGCAAACCGTAGAAGCGATGCGCCCACAATTTGAAACTTGCCCTGAATGTAAGCGTAAACATAACTTGTTATCTGATGGTCGTGAAAATATTAGTGTGGGCGAAATTGGGAGTACAATAAAATGAGTTTTCCAGAAATTCCCATTAATCATCATGTTAGCCAACCTATCACCCTTGATGAACAGGCTAAAAAGCTAAAACAGACATTGTTGAAAGATATTCAGCGTTCAGCTTATGTTTATCGTGTTGACTGTGGTGGTTGTAATGGTTGTGAGATTGAAATTTTCTCCGCAATTACACCGGTTTTTGATGCTGAACGTTTTGGTATCAAAGTGGT
>JAEYFY010000463.1 GCA_023454395.1 Pseudomonadota bacterium | reverse complement strand
CTCAAGAACTTTCTACTATTATGTCCTGCGTATAGCTGGATAATCATATAAAAATATATAGTGAGTCATTACTTCCAACTGTTATTTATCAGTCGTTTCAGATTTTTGTCAGATAATTGACTACTATGGTGACAGGCAAGGTATAAACTCATACTCCCTAAGGAGAATGTCATGAATGATAACATCGCTCGTAAGATGCAGCAGACCTATAACATTGCATATTGGGGGGGCGGTTACTATTTAGCGAATAATCGAGGAAATATTAGCGTTTGTCCTAATCCTGATATTCCTGATGCTACTTTTGATTTAACCGAATTAGTGAAGCGAGTTCAAGAAGAGCAATCGAACTTGCGTTTACCCGCACTTTTTTGCTTTCCTCAAATATTACAACATCGTTTACGTTCGATTAATGCTGCGTTTCATCGTGCGCGTGAATCCTATGGTTATAAAGGTGACTATTTTTTAGTTTATCCGATTAAAGTTAACCAGCAACGTCGTGTTATTGAGTCATTAGTGAATGCAGGAGAGCCTTTAGGTTTAGAGGCTGGCTCTAAAGCGGAATTAATGGCAGTGCTTGCTCATGCCAATATGACAAGTTCTGTGATTGTTTGTAATGGTTATAAAGACCGTGAGTATATTCGCTTAGCACTCACCGGTGAAAAACTTGGGCATAAAGTTTTCTTAGTCATTGAGAAAATGTCTGAGATTAAAATGGTTCTTGAAGAAGCTGAACGTTTAGAAGTTATTCCACGTTTAGGTGTTCGCGCTCGCCTTGCTTCTCAAGGCTCAGGCAAATGGCAGGCAAGTGGTGGTGAAAAATCAAAATTTGGTTTAGCTGCGACACAAGTTCTGCAATTAATTGATATGTTACGCCAAGCTGGCCGCTTAGATAGCCTGCAATTACTGCATTTCCATTTGGGATCACAAATGGCGAATATCCGTGATATAGCAACCGGTGTTCGTGAATCTGCACGCTTCTATGTTGAGTTGCATAAATTAGGCGTAGATATTCAGTATTTCGATGTGGGTGGTGGTTTAGGTGTAGACTATGAAGGTACACGCTCACAATCTGATTGCTCTGTTAACTATGGCCTTAATGAATACGCGAATAACGTTATTTGGGCGATTGGTGACGCATGTGATGAAAATGATTTACCACATCCAACCGTTATTACTGAATCAGGTCGTGCATTAACGGCACACCATACCGTGTTAATTTCTAATGTCATTGGTGTTGAACGTAATGAATTTACGGCAATTACACCACCTGAAGATGATGCTGCAAGACCAATAGCAAGCCTTTGGGAAACATGGGAAGAGATGCAAACTAAGGGGCATAGCCGTTCATTACGTGAATGGTTACACGATAGCCAATTAGACTTACACGATGTGCATACTCAGTATGTTCACGGCATGTTAAGCCTGACAGAGCGTGCATGGGCAGAAGAGCTGTATTTGAATATCTGTCGTCGTATTCAGTACGATTTAGATCCAAGTAATCGCGCTCATCGCCCTATTATTGATGAGTTACAAGAACGTATGTCAGATAAGTTCTATGTTAACTTCTCACTGTTCCAATCTTTACCTGATGCATGGGGTATCGACCAGTTATTCCCTGTATTACCTATTGAAGGGCTAGATAAACCTCTTGATCGTCGCGCAGTGTTACTCGATATTACTTGTGACTCAGATGGTATTATTGACCATTATGTTGATGGTGATGGCGTTGAAACAACAATGCCAATGCCAGCTTATGATCCTGAATACCCACCGATGATTGGTTTCTTTATGGTCGGGGCTTATCAGGAAATTTTAGGCAATATGCATAACTTATTTGGTGATACGGCAGCTGTTGATGTTTACCTTGATGAGAAAGGTAATCTGACTTACGTGCAAAGTGAAGAGGGCGATACGGTTGCCGATATGCTTCAGTACGTTAAGCTAAATCCTACTGTGCTGTTAGATCGTTTCCGTACTCAAGTAAAAAATGCACAGTTAGATAAAGCGTTACAAGAGCAATTCCTGACTGAATTTGAAAGTGGTTTATACGGTTATACGTATCTGGAAGAAGAAGAGTAATTCTTCACTTTCCAATGCAAGAGTGATGTTATTAAACATCACTCTTTATCTATCATATTGATTGTATGTTACTTATTTTAAATAAGTAACAGAGGTAATAGCATGAAAAATAGTACGTTAGGTAATGAGACTGATAATTCATTGATCTCTAATGCATTTGGTTTTTTACGTTTTCCACTGAATTTTCAGCCTTATAGCAGTGATGCAGATTGGGTTATTACTGGTGTGCCTTTTGATATGGCAACATCAGGTCGCGCAGGTACTCGTCATGGACCGGGCGCTATTCGTCAAATCTCAACGAATTTAGCGTGGGAAGGTAACCGCTGGCCGTGGGATTTCGATATGCGTGAACGTTTAAACGTTGTCGATTGTGGTGACTTAGTTTTTAACTTCGGTGATGCACAAGATATGAGCGATAAATTACAAGCTCATACAGAGAAGTTATTAGCAGCAGGCAAAAAATGTTTAACGTTTGGTGGTGACCATTTTGTCACATTACCTTTATTACGCGCCCATGCAAAACACTTTGGTAAAATGGCATTAGTTCATTTTGATGCGCATACCGATACTTATGGTAATGGCAGTAAATTTGACCACGGTACAATGTTCTTCCATGCACCAAATGAAGGATTAATCGATCCTAACCACTCTGTTCAAATTGGTATTCGTACTGATCATGACAGTGATAATGGTTTCACTGTATTGGATGCTGCGCAAGTTAACGATCGTGGTGTGACTGATCTTGTTGATCAGATCAAAGGCATTGTTGGCGATTTACCTGTTTACCTGACTTTTGATATTGATTGTCTTGATCCTGCGTTTGCACCAGGAACAGGCACACCGGTTGTCGGCGGTTTAACAACCGATAAAGCACTGAAGATCTTACGTGCATTACAACCGTTAAATATTGTCGGTATGGATTTAGTCGAAGTTTCTCCAGCTTATGATCAATCAGATATAACCGCTCTCGCAGGGGCGACTATTGCTCTTGATATGCTTTATTTGCAGGCGACTAAAAAATAACGTTGCTTGATGTTAATAAATTAGCTTCAACTAAATACAAAGTAGCTTCATAATATGAAGCTATTTTTTTAATAAAATAGTTATTTTAATTCGTTTTCTTATAATTAAATATCATTACTTTAATGTGTGTTATTTTTTATATTTCCATTAGTAGAATAATGCAATTATTTTTCAGTTAAATAAATTATTTAAATGGAAAATATAAAATGGAAGAAAATAAATTATTAATAAATAATGATGGATCATTTTGTTTTACACTCATAAAAGCAGAGGGAGATCTTTTAAAGAAAATCAATAATGATAAAATAAATGCATATTATTCATTAAATGATAAAGGAAAGAACATTAACGAAAATGTCATTATTCTTCTGAGTGAAACGGATGAAATAGAAAAGAACTACCTTAGATATGTAGATGAATATCATGCGGCTGGATATGATTTATTTATTGTTGATGTATCAACAAACAAAAATGCAGGTTCTGATTTATTAGAACATCTTTGGCTACAGCATAGAGGGCAATTACCTCAAAATATACTAATTCATGGAAACAACGATCAAAGAGAAAATGCACTGTTATTATATAAAAATAATATTGCCAAGAATAATGAAATAAAAGGTATTATATTAAGTAGTTATCTTCCTAAAAATGAATTTATTTTTCCAGCCGATTTAGAAATAAATACAAATATTTATTTTTCCTATGAAAATCCTACCGAGGATTATAACAATAATATCATCTACAATGAATTATTAAGTAAAAATAAAAGAGTAAAAAAGATCAGCTTCACGAATAGAGAAGAATATAATAGCTTTTCAGAATTAAATAAAAAAGAAAATAATAAAATATTAAATTCGTTAAGTAATAATAATAATAAAAAGGAGATAAACGAAGTAAAAGTCGGTATGCCAATTAAAGATCAAACGATATTTTCTCAGATAGCAGAAGAAAAAGGGCTTATTATTGGTGTAAGACCCATCGATACTAACTCAACTTCATTAATTTCATCAGGAGAATATAGTAGTAAGAGTTTAGCTATCAAGGCGAAAAGTTCTGATTGGGGACCTATGGCTGGTTTTATTCCTGTCGATCAATCATTAGCTAAAGCATCAGCGCAAAAAGATCTCTTGAAATACAATAAAGCAGTAGCAGATGCAATAAACACAGGGGTTGCATCTGTGAGTGAGCTTTATCTTTCAGCTGAAAGGGTGAACGAATTGGTAGAGAGCAAAGTGCTCAATTATCTTTATGATAAAAATTCACCTTTAATTTTTGAAGTCATACACAATAATAAAACACATGAGTTCTTTTTAGAGCCAAAAATCATAGAAAAAAAACAGTATTATTTAGTTCAACACCATAATAGATTCGGAACAGAACCTGTATTGGTGATAGCTGATCCTATATCCAATAAACCGATGATTGCGGATTATGATTTATTTACGGTAATTTATCCTTATAGCCAATTAGGGAAAAATACACGCGTTAATATGCCTGTATCTTGGGAGGAATGGAAACAAAGTGTAAATTATGATGAACTCACTGATAAGCAAAAAATATTGTACAATGATCAATTACTATATGAAAAAAATGAAGGGCATCAGTTAGGATTTATTAGTCAGCAAATAAAAGAACTAAAAAACGAATTAAACACAGCATTAGGGAGATCAAGTGGGATGGAAATAGTCCATCATGGTGCCGATGATGCTAATCCCTTTGCGGTAATTCATGACAATTTTCCTGCCACTTTTTTTGTCCCTAAATCATTATTTGATAAACCGCTTAATTCAAAAAATCAAACATTACATGATTTATTTTATATTAATAATAATGGTACTGTTGTATTACAATCACCAGATGAATTTTCAAAATTTCAACAATCTATGATTGATATAGGCTATATTGCTCCTTTAAATAAAAAATGGAACGATGGAGTCAATAATAATTATTTTACAAGCCAACGAAAGATTTCTACCACATTTATTGATACAAAAAATGAAATAAAACGAAAATTAAGCATAGATAAGAAAAATAAATATACGTTAGAATACGAAGCTTCACTTAGTAAATTTAATGAAGGTTCTTATGTTAAAAATAATATACTTTTACCAGAAATAGAACTCAATAATAATGCTAAGAATGAAATAAATTTATTATCATCAGAATATAATAATAAAAATGATCTTTTAAATAAGGTGGATAATAAAAATCATCTTTTATCTACAAAAGATAAAATTGAATTTTATTCAAAAGTAAGCGATATAAAATGGTTTGAAAAAATAGGTTATAAATTACTTGAATAATTAATTAAGACAGACGGGATTTTTTTAAATAAAACGAATGAAAATAAATTAATTGGTTTTTTTTCTTTGTTGTCTAAATATTCTGATATTAGTACACCAATATACAAATCATTTACTGTTAAAAACAGTGATATTTTAAAAAATAATTATGAAAAAGGAAGTTTGCTCGCTTTTGATGGTATTTTTCATGGTTTTAGTAATATTGAAAATGTAAAGAAAGCATCGTCTGATAATGTGTATATTTCTATTGTTGGAAAACACAGTGCAAAACCACTAACCAGTCTTTATTCTGGTAGTTCAGAAAGAGCAATTATTGCACCGGGAACACATTTTCGTGTAATAAAAAATAAAATTATTAATAATAAAAATTACGTTGTATTAGAAATTGCTAATGAAATAAATTATCAAGAGCCAGTTTTTGATTTATATGACGGAGAATTAAAAGGTATTGGTATTGATAAGCATAGAACGACATTTAATGAAAAAACGGAAAGAAAGATAAATTCTTCTAGACTGAATGATATTTTTGGATCTTGGCGTGGTGAATCATTAGGATCAGCGGCTATTAAAAATGTAGTAGATAAAATTATCGAAGGAAAAATTTCAGTTGAATATGCAGTACATAAATATTTTAAAGAAATTTCAACGGTTTTCTCTTGTGATAATAGCACCTTATTATCGAATAAATTATACCTTGCTGTTTATGATCCATTAATAAGTAAGGCGTTTAATCAATATGTGAATGAAAATATAACCTTAGAAGAGTGGAAAAATAGCTATAATGTTAACTATTTAAACGATACTGTAATTGATAATATAGATAGAATTAAATTATTAATAAATCATATTTATGATGCGCCTAAATCGATTCATTATTTAAGTGATGCATCAATTGATTTACTTTCTCATTATTTTAATGAACCCAACAAAAGTAAATTGATGATTGATTTATTAAAAATAGCTTTAAATGAGCAGGAGTATAATATTGCTATCAATGATATTGATTATTTAATCTCATTAAATAGCAATAAAGATATTTTATCATCAGCTGGAATAACAGAGGTAAGAGCATTAAGTCAAAAAAGAACACATGAGAATAAATTAACTGATAATTTATTTGAATTAAGTTTAGGTCTTAATAATAATGAAATGGTAGAGAATAGAATAAAAATCCATGATATCGAAGTGGATAAAAGGTTACTTATTAGTTTAGGTGCGAAAGTTAATAATAAAAAAATAGAACATGATGATATTTTTGAAATAAATCATGATTATTCAAATCTTACATTCGATGCGGATAAGATAAATGATTATTTCTTAAGTGCTTCAGGAACAGATGATGATAAACAAGCTATTTCTATTATTAAAAGTTTATTAAATAATAAAGAAGAAAATATAAAAAAGTTAATTTCAATTGATGCTGAACGTATTGATTACCTTGTAAGTTATGAGCGATTGGTTAAAATTCTAGAATTAGAAAAACGCGCATTTGATGAACATTATTGGGATAGCATTAGAAAACCTTCATTAGAAATACCTAGGCATATGAAAATATTGAGTAAGGTAGGTTATGCTAATATTAGTTATTCTATGTGGCAGTCTGTTAATAATACGTTTTCTTTAGCCGAACAACTCAATAATCCCAATCTATCTTTACAACAACGAAAAGAAATCATCACTAACTTGTCATTAATGTGGTCTGAGATGACATTTAATGGGGTTTCTGAAATTATTGAAATTGCAATAGCAAAAGGATTATTGCGATATCGACACAATCCTTTGGAATATGCGAGCAAGATAAGTACGCGAGTAGGGATTGCGCTTAATATTCTTTCAGTTGGATTTGATATTTACCATGCTTATGATAATTTCAGCCGTATTTCTGGTGAAACTGATGAAAAGCGAAAAATTGATTATATCGTTGATGGTTCATTCGCTATTGTTTCAGGGCTTGTTACTGTAGGAATTTCTATAGCTATGCTTGCAGGTTCAGCAATTGCAGGACCTGTCGGTATTGCCGCAGGTGCTTTGATTGCATTGGCAAGTTCAATTTATAATGCCGTAAGATTAATTGAAGAGGCAAAAAAACAAGTCAAATTTACGCCAATAGAAGAGTTCAATAATGGTTTTCATGCCTTTCTTATGGGGGATATTACGGCAGATAAGAAAAATGAGATAATATATTTAGACACCGAAAATCAACTTGAAGAGATGATTGATAAAAAAGCACTAACTCATTTTGAAGAAATAAAAAAACAAAGCGCTAATAGTAGCTATTTTTATACAAATGAAAAACAGATTTATCAAGAGCATTATTATTATAAAGTTATTCCTACATTAATAGAAGAAAACGCTGATTCTATTTTAATGCCTTCAAAAGATTTTATCTCCAAACGAATATTTCAAAATATAAGCCAAAAAGAAGCTGAAGAGATTTCAGCTATTACTCCTTATCTGCGTGCTAAAAAAACAGCATATAAATATTATTTACCTAAAGAAGCGATTGCTACAGATGAAAAGCTTATTTTTGATATGGATTTTTATGTTAATGAGCTAAACCGATATACAATAAAAATTGCTTCTGACGATGAAAGCGTTATTTTTGGCGAAATAGTGGACGAGGATTTTTTTAAGAATAGTAAAACGACTAAAGAATATGTGATTAATAAATTAGGAGAAAGTAAATTAGAGAATGGATTAATAAAAACTAATAATATTGAAAAATACTATACTTCGGATTGGCATGAAAATGCAGTGCTTTATTTTAATACACACAATGGTAACGATATTATTGCTGCACCCTCAATAACTCAAAATACATTTGATATTTATAATGGCACTAAGCGATTAAGTGGGGGTTTAAAAGATGATGTATTTAATGTCTTTGCATCTGAGTCACCTCATTATGCGAGCCGTTTTTATGGTAGAGAAGGAAATGACACACTTCGTCTGATAAAAACTGCGGGTAAATACACAGGGTATAAAGTCGATTTGCAACATAATTACGTTAAATTTCAAAACTCAGAAGATAAAACTAATAGCCAAAGTTTTCATTCAAAACTTTATCTTTATCAAAATGAAGGGCATTTTTATTCGAAAAAACTTATTGATACAATGCCGAATATAGAGATACAAGATCAACAAGTTATTGCCTATTTAGACAGTATTGAAAATGTTATTGGCAGTGAAATGGGTGATGATTATATTTTGGGTAATGAAGAGGCTAATTATTTAAATGGTGCTGGTAGTGTTGATCATTTATATGGTAAAGGGGGAAATGATACACTTGTCTTAAATGAAGGCTATGCTGAAGGCGGTGAGGGCAATGATAGCTATGTTATTTTACGATCTTCTTTAGAACAGAGTTATAATAAATTATTTGAAACCATTATTAATGAAACTAATAAGTTAGGATCTAGTGTTGTAAGGTTTAATTATTGTTTTGATGAAATAACATCAATAAAACGTAATAAAAAAGATATTATTTTTAATTTTAAAATTAATAATGAAAATCAAGAGGGAAAATATATTTATCATTCTGTGACATTGAAAAATGTTTATGATGATTCAGTAAATAACACGTATTCACATCGCTATACATTAATAACTCAAGATGGTTTTACACTCACTTTGGATGAAAATACGAAAGATAAAATCTTATACAAATTTAGTTATTTAGAGAAATATAATGAATCAAAATTAGCAATTAAAGATTTTTATATTAATGAGTGTGATAATTTAGTTGTGACTGCTTTTAAAAGTCAGAGTCGAAATATAAAATTATTGCCAGAATTTGAATACAGTGGTTTCTCATCGGGAACAAATTTACGATTTGGTATTCACGGCAATAACCAAAATAATCATTATATTGGTATTGAGGCTAACTCATACATTAAATTAAGTCAGGGAAATGATACTTATCAAATAAAAACATTTTTAACAAAAAGTAATAATGAAAGGGTGAATATCTCACTATCTGATCATATTGATAAATTAACTGATAATGATGTGAGCCATTTCTTTTTAACCGATATAAGTGGTTTTGATTTAACATTTAAAGATGGTCTTTTATCTCATCGTTATCTTCCTGATGATTATTTAACGCTATGTTTCGAACCAGATCTATTAAATAAAATTGTTGATACCAACGCGACTATTCGATTAATAGATAAAGATAATGTTGTTTTTACATTACCAACTAAAGATAGTCATTCAAATTTGCTTATGCCTGTTGTTAATTTGAATTTAAATATAAGCAAAAGTGATGATGTATTGGTGATCCCTGAATCACTTAGTTTAAATAAAGCAGCATTATCTGCCTATGGTGCTAGTTCGGTAGTGCTTAATTCAACACTATTATCAGCAACACTTGCAGACAAACCAAAAGAACTCATTGATTTATTGCCTATTCTTGAACTGAATGATGGGAATGATATTGTTATTAATCGTAATAATACTAGCTCAGTTATTGATGGTGGAAAAGGTGATGATAATATTCTTTTTAATAAAGGGCATCATATTTTAATCGCAGGGGAAGGTAATGATCGCTTGAGTGGAGGTGAAGGCAACGATTTGTTAATTTCTCAATTTGGTCATGATTATCTGAGTGGCGGTGAAGGTAGCAATGTATATGTGGTGCAAAAACGACAAGGTCATGTGACGGTTTATGATGAAGGAAAAAACAGTCATATTTTAGTGACTGGATTGGCGGAACATGAAACATTGATTTCATCTCAAGTGGGAAATAATACACAATATCAAACTCAAGATAAGCAATTTACACTAAATGTAAAAGTGGCAGTAAATGAGGTTAATGAAAAAGAACAGAAACCGGTTATTTCAGTTACTGAAACATCCTCAGAGTTATCATTACAAGGGTTGGCAAATATTATCCAAGATATGGCAACATTCAATCAGCAACAATTTACTGTTGTGAACAATCACGAAACTATTTCGTTATCGACATGGTCACCTTTGGCATTAGTGGAAAAGCAGTTGTGATTTTTTAATCATTGAGATCCCATCACTTAAAAAACAGCTCCAATAAATTTGGGGCTGTTTTATTGATAACAAATAGCTTAAATATGATAACGTTAAAGTTGAAAATAACGAGCAAGCAGTGGCGCGGTAAAATTCTTTTTTAAATAAAAGCCTCTTGGCAATGTCATAATACGTTGTCCATCCTCACCAATGGCTTCGGTTAATGCCTTGCTATTAGCTGCTTTCGGGCGGATTTGTAAGACTTGTCCGTGACGTGCGGTAATGCTTTCTACTTTACCCAACACAATCATATCCATTAGTTCTTCCCAATCATGACGTAACAGTTCTTCTTCTGTACTATTAGGGCGCCAAAGTAATGGTGAAGCAACGCGACGTTGTGCTAATGGTATTTCCCTTTCTCCTTCAACAGGCACCCATAATACTTTTGAGAGTTTACGTTTTACATGGCTGTTTTCCCATGTAATACCGCTGTTTCCGGTTAATGCTGCGACACAAACAAAAGTCGTTTCTAAAGGCATTCCTAATCTATCAATCGGAATTGTTTTAAGTTCAATGCCCAATTCACTGAAGTCTTGCTCCGGTTTGCTACCTGCACTTGCTCCTAAATAATATTCCAACAACATACCTACCCAGCCTTTATCCCTTTTAAGATCCATTGGGATAGGAAGTTGTGCAAAAGCGGCAAGTTCACCAAAAGTATAACCTGCAAGCGCTTTTGCTCGTTCAAATAAAACTTGCTCATTTTCGGGCGCTACTGGTGGCGTAAACATAGTTATTATCTTCTTGTATAAATAATAGACAGAAAAAACAGGTTATTGATAACGTATTTAGCTTTATTTTATTTAAATCATAATAGCATGATATATCATCATTTTTTTGAGTTAACTCGCCAATTGAAATTTATAATTCCAAGTTGTGCACGGTTATCCTGAAATCATAAACAGGCTTTTACACTAGGTTATCCACAGCTTTATGGGATAACTCACAGAAAGTGAGATCACTGTTCTGATTTACAGCCTTGACTTTTGCAGATATTTGCCAAAATTATCCTATTTTGTCTAACTAATCGGCATAACCTGTGGATAAAACACCCTGTGGCTATTTTTTGCGCGATTTAAGCAGGTGTGTATTTTAATTGTTTTATCCAATCGCTGAAATAGGCATTGAAATCTAGCTACTAATTTGAATTATAAGTGATATTTTAAAAATTGTATCAACAGCCTTTCCAACAATATAAAAACTATACCCTGATTATCTCACTCTTTTTCACATAGATATCCACAGAAAAAGTGAATAAATCCCCTAAGCATTTATGTGGGTGTTTATAACTTTCAAGGTTTCTGTGAATTAACGTAAATAATGGCTAATTTGCACACGGAAAAGAGACGATAACCTATTTTAATCTTGGTATATCAATATCAGGTGTAAACCACGCTGATTTAAAATCAAACCAACCAAAAGTATTCATTTTGACACCTCGTATGGTTCTCTGCCCTTGTAGCTCTAATAAATGGTGAAATAAAGGATAAAGCCAAATATCTTGTGTTAGCTGGCGACACCACCCTTCAAGAGGCAAAGATTTTTGGTGCCATAATGTTAGCTCTTGTGAGAACGATGCGCCCAAACATTGGTGAAAGAGTGGTAACTCATAAAGTGCAGCAAAAATTGAGAACTCTAAAGGCTTATAAAAGTTTACTGTCGCCAACCAAATATCACTCTCAGCTTCACCGTAATACCATTGTTCATAATCCAGCACTTGAATGGTCAGTTCAATATCATATTGAGATAAAATACTTTTTATTAAGTCTGCAATAGTGCTGTATTCATGATGCTCTTTATAAAGAGTAACAGTGAGTTTTGTTAATGAAGTCGGTTTAGGATGCTGGCGTATTAATTTACTGTGATGCCAATGAAGTAATAACCCATAAGCTGGAAACCAGTGGCGTTGGTAGAAAGGATCGCAATGTGTGAGCATATTAACAGGAGTTAATACACTGCTTAACCATTCTCTTATTTCAGTCTGTTGGCACTGCTTCGAGCGACTATCATAGAGAAGAAAATAACATCCTTCTTCTTTACGACTTTCTAGTGGATCTTTATTAGTATCATCGTCCGTTAAATGAATAGTTGAACAAACCATTTTGTTATTTAGTTCAGGAACGACCCAAATATCAATTTCATCCAATAGCGCCCGTAAGCCAAAATAGCGATTAAAGGCTTTGATTTGCAGCTTATTTTTATCATTAGCGATAACTTGATAAGCGCCAGTGCCAATAGGGTGTTGTGCAAAAGAGGGAAGTGATGCCCATTCTTGCGGTAAAATAACAGCTTGTGGACTACCTAATAACGTTGCAAATTGCTTATCTGCTTCGCTTAAATAAATATCGAGTACATAAGGTTGAGGTGAGGAAATTTGTTCTATATGTGCATAAAGAGGGTTGCAGTGTTTCATTCTCATTAAAGACGTGCTGATATCTGCAAGAGTGAGTTCACGACCATGATGGAAATAGACAGCAGGGCGTAAATAAAATCGCCAATGTTGCTCTGTGATCATTTGCCAATGATGCGCTAATTCGGCTTCAATTTCCCCATTTTCCTCTTTTAAGTGTATTAATGAGTTGAATATCTGACTCATTAAATGTAATTCAGAACGTCTTAATGGTGTGCCCGGTAATAAATTTCTAAAGGGGCGATAGTAAATAATGCGCAGTAGTTGTTGACCGGGATGAAAGCTTTTTTCAATTTGTGAAAGCACCATTTGGCGTACAGAATCTTTATCGCCCATTAGTGCGACAAGCTTTTCAATATCATTCTCTTCTATTAATCTTTCAGCGCGATTTTGTTGGATCTCTAGCGCATTAGAGTGAAAAATAAGCGTCGATTTTTTACCTCGACCGACTTCTGCTTGCCAATTTATCCAACCTGTTTCTTGCATCTTATTTAATAAAGAGCGGACATGACGACGTGTGCAATGCAGGGTTTGCGCTAATTCTTGTAATGTTGTTTCAGTTGCTTTTCCCTGAAAGGCTTGCCATAAGCGAATAAATTGTAACTCTAAGCGGGGTGAGGTCATAAAAGAGGAAATCCTTTGATAAAGTGATCAATTTTAATTTCCTTATATTAGACCGATAATGTCTGTGTTTAAAGTTAGCTCTCATGTTAGTTATCACAAATTACGAATACTGACAGACTCCCCCATTTGAGCATTCGGTGATTACCGGCCAGTGATGTTTAATCACTGGCTTTTTTATTAGGCAAAAAAAAGCCGTAAACGAATTTACGGCAAGAATGACAAAGTAAACATCACAGAAAGTAGAAGAAGGTGAAAAATGACTTTAGTTAGCGCATAAAGGCGGGCTGTTTTGCCTCATACGCACTAATATCATCTTGGTGTTGTAGCGTTAATCCAATGCTGTCTAATCCTTCAATCATGCAGTAGCGGCGAAATGAGTCGATTTCAAAAGAGAAATGTAATTCACCCGCTCTGACCTCTTGTGCCACTAAATCGACAGTAATCGGTGTACCTGCATGTTCTTTTACCCAATCAAATAATTGTGAGACTTCATCATCACTTAATTTGATTGGTAATAATTGATTATTAAATGAATTTCCATAAAAAATATCAGCAAAACTGGGGGCGATAACAGCATGAAAACCATAATCAGTTAATGCCCAAGGTGCGTGTTCACGAGATGATCCACAACCAAAGTTTTCTCGTGCTAATAAAATAGAAGCACCTTGATAAATTGGCTGATTTAAAATAAATGTAGGATTAGGCTGTGTGCCTTCATCATCCAGAAAACGCCAATCATGAAACAGGTGTTTACCAAAACCAGTACGCGTTACTTTCTGCAAAAATTGCTTAGGAATAATGGCATCGGTATCTACATTTGCCGCATCTAAAGGAACCGCAATACCCGTGTGTTGAGTAAATTTATTCATCATCTTCTCCTTTAAGATGCCACTGCAAATGTACGAACATCTGCAAAATGACCATTAATAGCCGCTGCCGCTGCCATTGCAGGACTGACTAAGTGTGTTCGACCTCCACGACCTTGGCGACCTTCAAAGTTACGGTTGCTGGTGGATGCACAACGTTCACCCGGATTTAATCGGTCGTTATTCATTGCCAAACACATTGAACAACCCGGTAAGCGCCATTCAAAACCAGCTTCAATAAAGATTTTATCTAAACCTTCTGCTTCCGCTTGAGCTTTAACAGGTCCTGATCCTGGAACAACAATCGCTTGAACATGAGAGGCAACTTTATGACCTTTTGCAATTTCAGCAGCAGCTCGTAAATCTTCAATACGTGAGTTTGTACAAGAGCCTATAAAGACTTTGTCGATAGCGATATCGGTTAAGTTAACACCTTCACTTAATCCCATATAAGCTAAGGCCTTTTCAGCAGAAGCGCGTTCAACCGGATCACTAAAGCTATCTAATAACGGAACTATTTGGTCAATAGCAATAACTTGTCCAGGATTAGTGCCCCATGTAACTTGTGGCGCGATATCGGCAGCATTGATAGTCACTGTGGCATCAAAAGTTGCATCATCATCAGATTTTAAGGTTCTCCAATAAGCGACGGCTTCATCCCATGCCTGATCTTTAGGCGCAAATTGACGCCCTTTTAAGTAATCAAAAGTGGTGTCATCGGGTGCGACTAAACCCGCTTTAGCACCCATCTCAATCGCCATGTTACATAAGGTCATTCGACCTTCCATGCTTAAGGCTTCAATGGCTTCACCTGCAAATTCAACGATATAGCCTGTTCCACCCGCACTGCCTAATCTGCCGATAATGGCTAATACGATGTCTTTTGCTGTGATCCCAATGGCGGTTTTTCCCTGAACTTCTATCTTTAATGTTTTAGCACGAGACTGTTTTAAGGTCTGAGTGGCTAAAACATGTTCAACTTCAGAAGTTCCAATCCCAAAAGCTAATGAACCAAAAGCACCATGAGTTGCTGTATGTGAATCACCGCAAACAATAGTCATTCCCGGTAAGGTTAAGCCTTGTTCTGGCCCCATTACATGAACAATCCCTTGATAAGGATGGTTTAAGTCATACAGTGTGACACCAAATTCTTGGCAGTTTTTCATTAACTCTTGCATTTGAATTCTTGCCATATCACCACAAGCATTAATATCTTTAGTTTGTGTTGATACGTTGTGATCCATCGTTGCAAAGGTTTTATTCGGTTGACGAACAGGGCGACCTTTGGTTCTTAATCCATCAAAGGCTTGAGGTGATGTCACTTCATGCACTAAATGTCTATCGATATACAGAATGGGTGTTTCATCACTCACTTCTCTGACAACATGTGCATCATAAATTTTTTGATATAATGTTTTACCCATGTTATGCCCCTTCACGAATATACTGAGCGATACGATCACCCATTTCAGCGGTTGTGATTGCGTTACCATCACCCGCGAGATCTGCAGTGCGATAGCCTTTTGCTAATACTTGTGTGATAGCATCTTCAATGGTTTGAGCTGCATT
The DNA here is from genome assembly GCA_023454395.1 of Pseudomonadota bacterium. Lineage (GTDB taxonomy): Bacteria > Pseudomonadota > Gammaproteobacteria > Enterobacterales > Enterobacteriaceae > Proteus > Proteus appendicitidis. The sequence continues at coordinate 989 of JAEYFY010000463.1, read as the reverse complement.
ATCTTCATTAAAGCTATAACGTAATAACAGTGCTGCTGACAGAATTTGTGCAATAGGGTTAGCGATGTTTTTACCCGCGATATCAGGAGCGGAGCCTCCAGCAGGTTCATATAAACCAAAGTGTTCTTCGTTAACACTCGCAGAGGGTAACATACCCATAGAGCCTGTGATCATTGCACATTCATCAGATAAAATATCGCCAAAAATATTGGAACACAGCAACACATCAAACTGAGAAGGATCTTTAATTAGCTGCATTGTTGCGTTATCAATATACATATGTTGAATTTCAACATCTGGGTATTCTTTTGCGATCTCAGTTACAACTTCACGCCATAAAATAGAGCTTTGTAATACGTTAGCTTTATCAATTGAGGTTACTTTATGACGACGTTTACGTGCTGATCCAAACGCAAAACGTGCAATACGTTCAATTTCATAACGATGATAAATTTCAGTATCAAAAGCACGCTCTTGCGCGCCTTCACCTTCACGACCTTTAGGTTGACCGAAATAGATACCACCGGTTAATTCGCGCACACATAAAATATCAAAACCACGTTGTGCGATATCCGCGCGTAATGGACAGTAGGCTTCTAAACCTTCATATAAGCGAGCAGGGCGTAAATTGCAGAATAATTTAAAATGCTTACGTAATGGCAATAAAGCCCCACGTTCTGGCTGTTCGTTTGCGGGTAAATGTTCCCATTTAGGGCCGCCGACAGAACCAAATAAAATCGCATCAGCTTGTTCACAACCAGCTAAAGTATCTGCGGGTAACGGAGTACCATGATTATCAATGGCAATGCCACCGATATCGTATTCTTTTGTTGTGATATTGAGTGAGAAACGTTCACTAACTGCCTTCATCACTTTTTGTGCTTGAGCCATGACTTCAGGGCCAATACCATCTCCGGGTAATACTGCAATATGATAATTTTTTGACATAATTAAACCGCTTCTTGTGTTGTATGTTGTTTGCGTTTTTC
>JAEYFY010000439.1 GCA_023454395.1 Pseudomonadota bacterium | reverse complement strand
CTCGCATTTCAATCGCAGCATAAAAACAATCCATATCAACATGAATAATTTTACGCATACAATCACCTCACTTTATTTACTGTTTAAATATACAGTAAATAAATATTAACTACAATTTTTATTCCTTCTCATCTCCCTCTATTGAGGTGTATTTCTCATAAAAATCTGAATTAGTCTGTTTATTTATAGAATTGTCACAAAGTGGTGATAGATTGTTTTTGCTCTCTGATTAATTACATTAATTTTAAATATTGTTTTGTAACCACATATAAAACAAGGAAATGTTTTTTCATGATCAAATTATTCATCGCTATTTCTCTCTTTTTTTATTCTGTAATTCTTATGGCATCTCCTAAAATTATCGCACATCGAGGTGGCACCGCTGATGCCCCTGAAAATACTGAAATTGCTATAAAAACAGCCCTTGCTAATCAAGCTGATGCAATTTGGATCACTATTCAATTATCGAAAGATAATATTCCTGTCCTTTATCGCCCTAGCGATTTAAAAAGCTTAACGAATGGGAAAGGTAGTGTGTCTGACTTTACTGCACAGCAGCTTAAACAATGGGATGCGGGCTATAAATTTGGTGAAGCACAACAATTTCCTTATCGAAATAAAGGTGTCACCATTCCAACATTGGATGAGATCTTAACTCAATTCCCCACAACACAGTTTTATCTTGATTTAAAATCACCTGATGCTGATCCAGCAATCCAAGGTGAAGCATTAACTACCGTACTTCGTAATCATAATTCACTGGATAGAACCCGCGTTTATTCTACAAATACCGCATTTCTTGACGCCTTACCAACTGATGTACAACGTTTTGAAAGTCGTGATATCACTCGTGATATTTTAGCCAACATCACAATGAGCCATGTTTGCCTACTACCTGAAAATTTAGATATTACTCGTTGGTATGGGCTGGAGCTTCACCGCAAAGTAGAAGTTGTTGAGAAATACACATTAGGTGAAGCACGCTCAGCATCGGTTCTGAGTTGGGATAAAGATGCCATGTCTTGTTTTCGTGCTGGTGGCAATGCTCATATTGTTCTTTTTGGGATCAATACAGAGAAAGATTATATTCAAGCCACAGAATTAGGCGCTGATGCAGTTATGGTCGATTCACCTGCAAAGATGAAAGCATTTAGAAAAGAGTAAGCGCCTTCGCTTTTAGCTTCGTTTCTTTAGAAACAAATAAAAAAGAGTGATGTAAACAGATACACCACTCTTTTTTTATTTTTATCTCTTACTTAAAGAATTCTATTTTTATTAAGTAATTCTTCTCTTGCGACATCTTTTGCCATACGTTTTTTACGTGCATCACAAGGTTCGGGGCAATCACACTCTTTTTCTATGCCCATAGCGCCTAAACCGCCACAGCTACCTTGAAGGCTTTTACGTTTTACAATATAGCCTAACGCCATACCAAAAAAGGCAATCAAGAATAAGATGAAGGCAAATAGAAATATTTTTAACATAACCTTCTCTCCTTAAATTCTACTTTTTCAAGAATGGGACGAATGCTTTACTATAACGCTCTTCAAACCCATTTTCAGTTTTCACTATCATAAAGACAGGAATATTTAGCTCGTTTGCTACTGCTAACCCTTTTTCAGGTCCTAAAACGTTCAATCCTGTCGAAAGACCATCTGCACTCATGCAAGTTGGCACAATCACAGTAATAGAAACAAGGTTATGTTTAATAGGATGACCTGTGGTTGGATCAATAGTATGAGAAAAACGAACCCCATTTTCTTCAAAATAGTTACGATAATCACCAGAAGTGGCTATTGAGTTATCACCCGGTTCAATAATTAGCTGAACACTCTGTTTTGTGCCATCACTCGCCGGTTTTTCAATCGCTATACGCCAAAGCTTGTCATTACCATTCATGCCTTGGGTTCTCACTTCACCACCAATATCAACCATATAGTTAGTAATATTCTGTGAAATTAAATATTCAGCCACAGCATCAACACCATAGCCTTTAGCTATTGAAGAGAGATCAACATAAAGTTCAGGGATCTTCTTAATTAATGAATTACCTTCAACAGCAAGGTAATCAATTCCAATCCACTGTTTACGTTTTTCTAATTCATCTTCAGAAGGTTGATGCGTAAATCGACCTTCTGGGCCAAATCCCCATAAATTAACTAACGGCCCAACAGTCACATCTAAAGCACCATCAGTTATTTTATTAATACGGATAGCTTCACTGACGACTTTAGCTGTCGCGGGTGAAACAGGGAATGGAGTATTAATTTCACGGCTTTGATTGAAACGGCTGAGTTCAGAATGAGGGCGATATGTTGACATTTGATCGTTAACTTCTTCAAGAATACGATCAATCTCTGTTTGTAAGACGTTTTGTGGAGGTGAGTTGCTGTCAGGAACATATTTAATCGAGTAATAAGTTCCCATGGTTTCACCTTCTAATACCTGTTGCTTTTCACCACATGCAGATAATAGAACTAATGCAGACAGCATCACTACCCAATTGATCATCTTTCTTTTTAACATAACTCTCTCTTCTGATCATGAGCGCCCACATAAGTGGGCGCTTGTCATTTCATTCATTTATGCTTTATTGGACGTTAGGATTTAGGATCAACCCCCAAAGTCATCCAGCATAATGTTTTCATCTTCAACGCCTAAATCTTTGAGCATTTTAATCACTGCTGCGTTCATCACTGGCGGTCCACACATATAGAATTCACAATCTTCTGGTGCTGGGTGATTTTTGAGGTAGTTCTCAAACAACACATTGTGAATAAATCCAGTATAGCCAGTCCAATTATCTTCAGGCAGTGCATCTGAAAGCGCAACATTCCATGTGAAGTTTTCGTTTTCTTTTGCAAGCATATCGAAATCTTCTGTGTAGAACATTTCACGAACAGAACGCGCACCATACCAGAAGCTGATTTTACGTTTAGAATGTAGGCGCTTTAATTGGTCGAAGATATGTGAACGCATTGGCGCCATACCCGCACCACCACCAATAAAGATCATCTCAGCATCGGTTTTCTTAGCAAAGAATTCACCAAATGGCCCTGAAATTGTCACCTTATCACCCGGTTTTAATGACCAAATATACGATGACATAATCCCTGGTGGCACATCAGGGTTACGTGGCGGAGGTGTTGCAATACGCACGTTTAACATGATGATGCCATGCTCTTCAGGGTAGTTCGCCATTGAATAAGCACGTACAGTGGTTTCTTTAACCTCAGAAACATAACGGAACAAATTAAATTTATCCCAATCTTCACGATACTCTTCTGGTACATCAAAATCTTCATAACGTACCGTATGAGGAGGACATTCAATTTGAATAAACCCACCAGCACGGAAAGGTACAACCTCACCTTCAGGAATTTTTAACACTAATTCTTTAATAAAAGTGGCTTTATTATCATTTGAGATAACTTCACATTCCCACTTTTTAACACCAAAGATTTCTTCTGGTAATTCTAATTTCAGATTGTTTTTTACGTTTACCTGACACGCTAAACGACAACCTTCTTTAGCTTCACGTTTGTTAATATGTGAAAGTTCTGTCGGTAAAATATCACCGCCACCTTCCAGCACTTTAACGCGGCACTGACCACAAGAGCCACCGCCACCACAAGCTGAAGAAATAAAAATACCTTCGTTTGATAATACGTTAAGTAATTTATCACCTGCTGGTGCATCAAAACTTTTTTCTGGGTCTCCATTGACCTCAACTGAAATATCCCCTGTATTGACCAGTTTTGATTTTGCAAACAAAATCAGCGCTGTTAATACCAATACAATCAGGGTAAACATCACGACACCTAGAATAATTATATCCATGAGTTCTTCTCACCCTTTATAGCTGAACACCAGAGAAGGACATGAAACCTAATGCCATCAACCCTGTGGTGACAAAA
>JAEYFY010000427.1 GCA_023454395.1 Pseudomonadota bacterium | reverse complement strand
GATTCTAGCGCTTAAGTGTAGCGAGGTTCAATGTATTCCTGAAAAAATATCATCGAAAACGGTAAGCTTGGGTTTCCCAACGATAGCCTTGACCATAAATTGAGCGAATAAATTCAATTTGATCGTTAAGTTGCTCAAGTTTACGTCGTAAGTTTTTAATATGACTATCAATGGTTCTATCCGTCACAATGCGGTAGTCATCATAAAGGTGATCCATTAATTGATCACGGGTTAATATTTTGCCCGGTTGAGTCGCTAAGGCTTTTAGTAAACGAAATTCAGCAGTGGTTAAATCGAGAATTTTATTGTTGTATTGAATTTGATAAGCCTGCTCATCAATGACAACTAATTTATCGCTTTGGATAATATCTTGTGGTCGATAAAAACGACGCAATAACGTTTTGACTCTGGCGACGACTTCTCTTGGGCTATAGGGTTTGCAAATATAGTCATCAGCGCCAATCTCAAGCCCAAGTAATCGATCAACTTCTTCTGTTTTAGCCGTCACCATAATGATTGGAATATCTGAAAACTGACGTAACTCTTTACAGATCGTAATGCCATCTTTAACGGGCAACATCAGATCTAATAGTATTAAATCGTAGTGTTGCTGTTTTACACAATGGCTCACTTCAGCACCATCTGCTAACCAATGAGTCTGATAACCTGATGCTTGAAGGTAATCAATAAGCAATTGGGCAAGTTTAGGTTCATCTTCAACAATCAGAATTGAATAGGGGGATTCAGATACTGTCATTTATTGGCTCAATGGTTATTAGGCTTAAAGATCATCAGAATATGCCGGTAATTCTATAAGGATTTTCATGCCACCTAAAGAGGAAGGCATCGCACTTATCTTACCATTATGAGCTTCAACAATATTTTCGCAAATTGCAAGACCTAAACCTGAACCTCCACTTGCACGATTTCGTGAGTTTTCTGCACGATAAAAGCGCTGGAAAACAATTTTATATTGAGCGTTATCTAATCCCGGAGCGCTATCTTCTAATGAAATAACAACATGATTTTGTTCTTTTTTAGTTCTGATATGCAATTGCCCGCCTGAATAAGTATAGCGTACGCTATTCTCTAACAGATTATGGAAAAGCTGGATCAACCTATCAGGATCGGCTTGCACAATCAGTGGAGATAAATCATCTAATTCGGTGAGTAGCGTAATATCTTTAGTTTGATAGGTGTGACGATAAGAAGCCACCGCCAACAAAATCACCTCATTAATATCGATAAAATCTTTACGATAAGTTAACGAGCCTCTGTCTGATAATGAAAGCTGGTGGAGATCGCCCACCAATTTAGTCAAATTTGTGACTTCAAATAAAAGGGAGTTTAGTGTTTCTGCTGTGGGCTTTCTGACACCATCTTGCAACGCTTCAAGTTCCCCTTTTAAAATGGCGAGGGGAGTTCGCAATTCATGTGAGATATCAGCCATATAATCGCGCCGAATTTGCTCATTTTTTTCTAGTGTGCTGGCAAGTTGATTAAAATCGGTAGCGAGTTGACTGATCTCGTCTTTACTGGTGGGCGTCACACGAACAGAAAAATCACCAGCCGCTAATTTATGTGTTGCCTCAACCAGTCGTTTAACAGGGCGTATCATATTGCGAGAAAGGATAAGTGTGATGAGTAAAGCAAAAAGAACTGCTAAACCTGCAATTATCCAACTGGTACGCAGTTGTTGTTTATCAAAACTAATATCTGCTTCACTGCTGATTTTATCAGCGGCACTGACAATCACCCAACCGACAATTTCATCATGAGAAGTAATGGGCTTTTTGAATATCTCTTCAGGAAATTGATTATCATGACCAAATAAACGTTTCATCTCTTTATCAACGATCCAAAACTGAGTACGCCAGCCCCTTGGCGCAGGTCCTTCACCACTTTGGCTTATTTGGTCAATACTGCGTAATATTTGATAAAGAGAACGATCATCTCTATTGAGAAAACGCCAATCACCCGTTATTGCATATTGATCTGTTAAGGCTTCAGCTAAAAGAGTTGCACGCTGTTCGCTGTTTTTTTTGATATAGCCAATAAATCCCTGCTGAAAGCTACCTCGAATACCGATATGCATCGCAAGCACAACGGCCATACAAGTGGCGAATATGACTAAGAACAGCTTGCTTCTCAATTTCATGCATTTGCCTCTTTTTTGCTGATACGTCGTTGTTGCCAACGTTCACGCAATCCATCAAAAAATAGATAAATAACCGGGGTTGTATAAAGGGTCAGTAGTTGGCTCATTAATAAACCACCTACAATTGTTATCCCTAAAGGTTGTCTTAACTCGGCCCCATCTCCGCTACCTAACATTAAAGGCAACGCGCCAAATAAAGCCGCGAGTGTTGTCATAATAATAGGACGAAAACGCAATAAGCTGGCTTGAATAATGGCATCTTTAGCTGATAACTTGCCTTCGCGCTGTGCGGTAATTGCAAAATCCACCATAATAATGGCGTTTTTCTTCACAATACCAATAAGCAACATAATGCCAATAAGTGCAATCAGACTAAAAGGTGTATTAAAAAGCTGTAATGCTAACAACGCACCTACGCCCGCAGATGGCAGGGTAGATAAAATGGTCAGCGGATGAATATAGCTTTCATACAGCACACCTAATACCAAATAGACCGTTACAATCGCCGCTAAGATAAGAATAAGCTGTGATTTTATGGTTTCTTGGAAAATCTGCGCGGTTCCTGCAAAGGTGCCTCTGACGGTATTAGGTACACCTAACTCTGTCATTGTGCGTTCAATAGAATCAATGGCATCAGCTAATGTATAGCCTTCGGGAATATTAAAGGCAATTGTTGAAGATGCAGATAATCCTTGGTGATTCACACTTAATGGCGCATTAGCAGGATACCAACTTGCAAATGCGGATAATGGAATACGTTCACCTTGTGAATTGACCACATACATTTTATCTAACGCAGAGACATCTTGGGTATATTGTTCAGAGACTTCCATCACCACTTTATACTGATTTAGTGGCGCATAAATGGTGGAGATCTGTCGTTGACCAAAAGCATTGTTCAGCAGATTATTGGCATCACTGACATTAATACCTAATTGCGACATCGTATCGCGATCGTAAGTCAGTGCCATTTCAGCGCCTTTATCTTCTTTATCAGAGTTAACGTCTACAAGCTGAGGTAATTCGCCTAACGCTTTACGAACAATAGGCTCCCATTTACGCAACTCGCTTAAATCATCTGCTAATAATGTAAATTGATAACTAGCATTCGCTTGGCGCCCACCCGCTCTAACATCTTGCACTGGCATTAAAAAGAGATTCGCTCCCGGCTCATTAGCGAGTTTGGCTCGTAAACGGTCAATCACTTTATTGGCGCTATCGGTACGTTCTGACAGTGGATTAAGGGAAATAAACATAAATCCACTGTTAATGCGTCCTCCGCCAGTAAAACCCGTTACGCTATCAACGTCTTTATCGGCATTAATTTCTTGCATAAAGCGGGTCATTTTTTCTTTCATCGATTGGAATGAAATACTTTGGTCAGCACGCACAAATCCCATTAAACGACCCGTATCTTGATCGGGGAAAAAGGTTTTTGGTGTGCTGATATATAAATAAATATTTAAGCCCAATGTGGCGAGAAAAATCGCCATAACCCAGCGTTTATGGCGTAAGGCGGCTTGTAATGTGACGCTGTAACCTTGCTGGGCGCGAAAAAGTAACTTACCAAATCCCCGTAAATGCGACTGTGCTTTCGGTTTTATCCCTTTTAATAAATGCGCGCACATCATTGGGGTTAGCGTTAGAGAAACAAATAGTGAGATGGCGATAGCGGTTGTTAAGGTGATCGCAAATTCTTTAAATAATCGCCCAACAAGACCATCCATTAACAGTAATGGAATAAAAACAGCAACAAGAGAAAGGCTCATCGAAAGAACAGTAAAACCAACCTCACCAACCCCTTTCAATGCGGCATCTTTAGGTTTTAAACCATTCTCAATATGGCGAGAGATATTTTCAAGCACCACAATCGCATCATCAACCACAAAGCCCGTAGCCACGGTTAATGCCATTAATGAAAGGTTGTTTAAACTAAAGCCACAGAGATACATGGCTGAAAAAGTACCAATTAATGAAACGGGTACAGCAATTGCTGGGATCAGCGTGGCGCGACCTGAGCGTAAAAATAAGAACACGACTAAAATGACTAACGCCACCGCAATGGCTAACGCACGTTCAACTTCTGCTAGGGATGCGCGAATAGTAGGGGTTCTATCTTGTGCAACTTTTAAATCAACGCTGGCAGGAATAAGCTCTCGTAATTCTGGAAGCTCTTCACGAATGCGATTGACGGTTTCAATGATATTGGCACCCGCTTCACGACGAATAACCAGTAAGATAGCAGGCTCTCCGCCACTCATTCCTGCGGCTCGTGAGTTTTGTACGGAATCAGTGACTTGTGCCACATCACTTAGACGCACAACAGCATCTTGATTGTAATGCACAATAATTGGGCGATATTCAGCGGCTTTACTCAGCTCATCGTTAGTTTGGATTTGCCAGCGCCCCTCGTCATTATTTACGAAGCCTTGAGGTCGGCGCACATTTGCTTGGCTAATCGCTTTTCTGACATCGTCAAGGCTGACATTTTGGTTAAATAACGCATCAGGATTGAGAGCAACACGTATCGCAGGCAATGATCCTCCACCTACAGAAACTTCACTGACACCCTCAATCTGCGAGATTTTTTGTGCCAAGCGAGTTGAGGCGAGATCGTAAAGCTCTCCTGTATTTTGGGTATCAGAGGTGAGCGTTAAGATCATAATCGGTGCATCAGAAGGATTTGATTTATAATAACGCGGACGGCTTGGCATACCTGATGGTAATAAGCTTTGTGAAGCATTTAATGCCGCTTGTACATCACGAGCTGCGGTATTGATATCTTTGTTTAAATCAAATACCAGTGTGATATTGGTACTCCCTAGCGAACTGCTTGATGTCATTTCATCAATGCCCGCGATACGCCCTAAAGAGCGCTCAAGCGGTGTTGCCACAGAGGATGCCATGGTTTCAGGAGATGCCCCAGGTAAAGAGGCAGAGATATTAATAACGGGGTAATCCACCTGTGGCAAAGGTGCCACCGGAAGTAACATAAAGCCTAATACACCGCAAAGTGAAATCGCTAAACTGAGCAATGTGGTTGCTACTGGTCGTTGAATAAAGAGGGCGAAGAACTTCATGATACAGCCCCGTTATTATTCTCAACGTGTTTATTACGGTTGATATAGAGCGATAATTTATCAAATAACAGATAAATTACGGGTGTTGTAAATAGGGTTAAAATTTGGCTCATAATTAAGCCACCAACCATACAAACCCCTAATGGCTGACGTAATTCTGCCCCAACACCAGTACTTAACATTAAAGGTAAAGCACCTAAAAGCGCTGCCATTGTGGTCATTAAGATGGGGCGGAAACGTAATAAGCATGCTTGATAAATAGCCTCGTAAGGCGTTAAACCTTGTTCTCGCTCAGCGGCAAGAGCAAAGTCTATCATCATAATCGCATTTTTCTTTACGATCCCGATAAGTAAGATGATCCCAATAATCGCAATAATATCAAGCTCATTGCCTGCGGCGATTAAAGCCAATAATGCACCGACACCTGCTGTTGGTAGTGTAGATAAAATGGTAATAGGGTGAATAAAACTCTCATACAGCACACCTAATACAATATACATTGCGACAATTGCCGCAATAATCAGCCACAAAGTACTTGAAAGCGCACTTTCAAATGCTAACGTCGCCCCTTGGAATTGGGTGGTAATATCTTTTGGCATAGAAATTTGCTCTTCAGCCAATTTCACTGCTTTCACCGCTTCTTCAAGAGAAGATTGTTCAGCGACATTAAATGAGAATGTTGCTGAAGGAAATTGCTCTTGATGATTAATAGAAAGTGGCGCTAAGCGTTGCTCAACGGATGCAATAGATAATAAAGGTACCATCGCCCCATCTTTACCCGTTAAATGTACGGCTGAAAGTGCCTGTAATCCATCACCATTACGAATATCTTGTTCTAATACCACGCGATACTGATTGGCTTGAGTATAGATAGTTGAAATTAAACGCTGGCCAAAAGCATTATAAAGTGCGTTATCTATCTCACTCATTGAAATACCTAAACGGCTTGCCGAGTCTCTATCCACTTTGATATACGCCATCATGCCGCCATCTTGCCAATCACTGCTGATATCCGTTAATTCTGGGCTATCTTTTAGTGCTTGAGAGAGCTTAGGCACCCAATAAGCTAATTCATCTAATGATGTTGCTTGTAACGTAAATTGATATTGAGTACGAGAAACTTGCGTATCAATCGTTAAATCTTGAGTTGGTTGCAGATAGAGCGTCATTCCTGAAATAGAAGCAATACGCTCTTGTAAACGAGGAATAATCACATCAATACGGGAATCCCTTTGATCAAGAGGCTTCAACGTAATTTGCAAACGACCTGTATTTAAGGTTGCGTTACTTCCATCAATACCCACAAAACTAGCAATATTATCAATAGCCGGATCATCAATTAATTTATCAACGACTTGCTGTTGTTTTTCTACCATTGCTTGATAAGAAATAGATTGTGAGGATCCAATGGTGCCTTGCAATAGCCCGTTATCTTGTAATGGGAAGAAGCCTTTAGGGATAAACATATATAGCAATACAGTTAGTACTAATGTGCTAAGAGCTACGCCAAGTGTTATCCATTGATGGTTTAAAACACGTTTGAGCCAAACTGCATACACAGCAATCATTCTTTCAAAGAAACGCTCGCACGCCATTTCAAAACGGTTGTGTTTGATTTCATTTTCAGGTTTTAGCAATCGAGCGCACATCATTGGCGTTAATGTGAGCGAAACTACCGCAGAGATAAGAATGGCAACAGCAAGGGTGATTGCAAACTCTCTAAATAAGCGACCCACAATATCACCCATAAATAACAGCGGGATCAGCACAGCAATCAGAGAGAATGTGAGTGAAATAATGGTAAAACCAATCTCACCGGCACCTTTTAAAGCGGCTGTTAACGGTTTATCACCACGTTCAAGATAACGGGAAATATTTTCAATCACGACAATGGCATCATCGACAACAAAGCCTGTTGCAATGGTTAATGCCATTAACGTGAGGTTGTTGACAGAGAATCCACAAAAATACATCACGGCAAACGTACCCACTAATGAAAGCGGTACGGCAATACTTGGAATTAAGGTTGCGACACCATTGCGTAAAAAGAGATAAATGACCATTACCACAAGGGCGATAGCCAAACCAAGTTCAAACTGCACATCTTTAACTGAAGCGCGGATCGTGGTGGTTCTGTCGGTTAAGATCTCAACATTAACGGATTTTGGTAAATTAGAGACTAAATCAGGTAATAAATTACGAATATTATCGGTGGTATCAATAACATTAACACCGGGTTGTCGTTGAACATTGATAATAATTGCTTGTTCATTATTTGCCCATGCACCTAATTGATTATTTTCAGGCGCTTGTTCAATAGTTGCGATATCAGATAAACGAATAGGCGCGTCATTTTTATAAGTAACGATTAATTGACGGTAATCTTCTAATGATTTCATCTGATCATTTGCAGATAACGTCACAGAGCGAGTTGGCCCATCAAGGCTCCCTTTCGCGGAATTAACGTTCGCATTATTGATTGCTACACGAATTTTTTCACTATCTAAACCGTAAGATGCTGCGGCTTGTGCATTGAGTTTGACTCTGACAGCAGGGCGCTGACCACCTGCTAATGCCACCAAACCTACGCCATTAACTTGTGAAATTTTTTGCGAGATACGGGTTTCAACCATATCTTGCAGCTGTGTCATCGGTAATGTGGAGCTAGTAACCGCCAAGGTTAAAATAGGCGGATCAGCCGGATTTACTTTGCTGTAAATCGGTGGATAAGGTAAATCAGAGGGGAGCAGATTAGTAGCCGCATTTATTGCAGCTTGTACTTCTTGCTCTGCAACATCTAAGGGTAATGTTAATTGGAACATCAGTGTGATCACCGATGCACCGCCAGAGCTTTGTGACGACATCTGTTTTAATCCAGACATCTGTCCAAATTGGCGCTCTAATGGCGCAGTAACTGCTGATGTCATTACATCAGGGCTTGCTCCGGGATAGAGAGTAACGACCTGAATAGTGGGATAATCAACTTCAGGCAATGCAGAGACGGGAAGCATGCGATAGCCGACAATCCCTGCGAGGAGTATGGCAACCATAAATAAAGTTGTTGCAACAGGGCGCAGAATAAATAAGCGAGAAGGTCCCCCACCTGTACCGTGTGTTTTTTCAGTCATTACGCTTTCTCCGCAACAACACGGTTATTTTCTTTTGTCTTTGGTGCCGTTGGTGTCACGATATCGACTTTTGCACCCTGCGTTAATCTATCCACACCGTCGGTTACAACACGCTGATCTGCTGATAAACCAGAGGCTATTACCACTTTTTCCGCATTTTGTAAGGCAACTTCAACACGTAATTTATTCACTTTATTTTCACTGTCTACAACCCAAACGAAGTGACCTTCATTGCCCATTTGTAAAGCTGCATTAGGAATAACAACGGCTTTTTCTAATGTGGTGACATAAAGACGGACATTTACAAACTGATTAGGGAACAGTGTCGTCTCTTGTTGAGGGAAGCGTGCTTTTAATTTAATCGTGCCCGTTGTTGCATCAATTTGGTTATCAACACTAAATAATTTTCCTTTAGCTAATTCAAATTGATTATTTCTATCTAATGCGGTGACGGGTAAATCAGCATTATTTTTACGTGCTTGAATAACATTCGCGAGATCTTGTTCTGGCAATGTAAAAAGCACATCAACCGGGTCCATTTGATTGATAACGACGATAGGCGTAGATGAACCACCAGAAATATAATTACCCACATCAACTTGTTTTAAACCCACTTGCCCAGTAATCGGTGCCGTGATTTTGCTGTAAGTGAGTTGCAGTTGTGCATTACTGATAGTGGCTTCATCAATACGAATACTGGCTTCAGACTGTTTAACTAAAGCTTGTTGATTATCTAACTCTTGTTGTGAGACTAAATGGGTTTTTGCTAATTTCTGATAACGCGCTAAATCAAGACGTGCATTAGCTAATGTAGCCTGATCTTTTGCAAGTTGCCCTTTGGCTTGAGCTAATTGAACTTCAAATGGGCGAGAGTCAATTTCAGCTAATAAATCACCTTTTTGAACGTGTTGTCCTTCGGTGAAATGTAATGCCATTAATTGACCTTCAACACGGCTAGTGACGGTTACACTGTTAGTGGCTTTTACCGTACCTAAAGCAGATAAAAATTGAGGCACATCTTCTTGTGTTGATGTTGCAACTTGAACAGGAGGTAAAGGAGGGCGACGAAATGCAGCTGTACCTCGGCTTTGTGAGCTTGTTGCTTGAGTTTCTTTATTTTCAGGCGACACTGTTTTTGCTGTATTAAATTGCCAATAAGCGTAACCTCCTGCGATTACGACAATTAAAGCAATAATAAGAGAAACTCTTTTTTTAGCATTTTTGTTTTTATTCATTACTTTTGTGATCCCACTGGCAACTAGCTAATCAGAAATACTGAAATGAAAATCTGGAATGGTGACATTCTACCTGTTTCTTCACGGTTAAAAATGGAGGAAATATGGAAATTAAGTCAAGGAATGTGTTTTGTTGGCGTTATTTTAATCAGTTAAAACAAATTGCTACTGGTATTTTTTTATCGCTGTTATTCAATAAGTGCTAATTTAGCAAAATAGAGATAAGCAGTAGCATAGCTTAATTGTTTATATGGCGATAATTAAGTAGAAAATAAATTATTGATTATCAGTGAGTTATTTTGTTTGATGTTTTTTTAATCGCATAACTATTTTGTACAAATGCCTGTAACTATGATAAAACGCAATAGTTAGTTATAATTCTTAGATAATTATGCTTTCCAGTGATAGAATGCCAACCTTGTTTTTCTCTGCGTTGAACTCTTTTCAAAGAATAACAATCCAGTATGAAATTCACCGAGCTTTAACTCTGTCTTGAATAACGAAATTTTTGTAAAAATTAGCCTAAATATAAAGGCGTAATAAAATAATTAGAGGTTTTTAGTGTCAACTGCAAACACACCTGACGATGGACAAAAACCGAGCCTGAATGCATTTAAACAGCCTCGTGCGTTTTATCTCATCTTCTCAATCGAATTATGGGAACGTTTCG
>JAEYFY010000375.1 GCA_023454395.1 Pseudomonadota bacterium | reverse complement strand
TCTTCAATAACAGAATTAAACTCATTATTGGCAAACGATAGTGTTGGAAACAGCATAAAAGCGAGACAAACACTCTGCTTTAATTTCATAGTAATTATTCACCTAATTTTTTTAATGTCGAATTAACTGACATAATCGACAAATAGCGAACTTTTGCACATAAAACTTCTGTTTTTGATTCAATACTCATTTTTAATAAATCTAAGCTATCTTTACTTGCTGTACCTTGAACACTACGGTACATCGCATTGATTTCACTAATTTCTTTAAATGAACTCATCATGGATTGATAGTCAGATGGAGAAAAAGTTTTCAAAGAATCAAGTTGTTTGATGCAAGCACTTTGTGGTGCTAGCCCTAATTTTCTTGCATCTACGCCACTATCAGCAGGCTCTGCTGCGGGTGCCATAGAAATCGGTTGTGCAACAGCTACTGGTTGAGTAGTTGCTACAGGCTGTGTGGTTTGTGTTGGCGCTGGCGCTTCAATTGGACGAGTTTGATCAGTCCACGCACACCCAGATAGGGCGAGGACGCTGGTTGCCATAAAAACAGCGAGAACATTCTTTTTATTTTGTAATAAGGACATCATTTTTCCTTAATTCCGATCAGACTTAAACAAGAGCATATGAGTTGTCGCATTTTAAGCCATTTTATTATAATTTTCTATTACCTACTGCATACTAAATAAATAGGCTAACACTCTTGGTTGCAATGAGTGTTCCTATCATTTCATTTGTTTTTTCTTAAAATACTACTTACATCACACTAAATGCATCAAATCTTGAATATCGGATTTATTTAGTAAAAATGTTGTCATATAAACTGATCGTTTTTTATATTGATGGGATAATACCAGATTATTATAAAAATAATAATCCTAATTTTATCATTTATTTACGCAATATATGCGTAAAATATACGCTTATATTTTGTTGCTGTTTTTTAATACCGAGATAAAATCAAAAAATGAATATCTAATTAAGTATTGATATTCATTTTATCCTTCAAAATAGGAGAACTAAAATGAGTCGTTTTAAAATTGGTATCGTTGTCGGTAGTTTAAGAAAAGATTCGTTTAATAAGCAAACAGCACATGCCTTAATTAAGTTATTTCCTCAAGAATTTACCTGCCAGTTTATCGATATTAGTGCTCTTCCTCTCTATAACCAAGATGATGACAGTCATACCCCTTCTTCTGTTGTCGATTTCAAACAACAAATAAAAGCGTGCCAAGGTATTGTTTTTGTTACTCCAGAATATAATCGCTCGATCCCTGGCGTGCTGAAAAATGCATTAGATCAAGCCTCTCGCCCTTATGGAACGAGTGCTTGGAATGAAATCCCAGCCGGTATTATTGGTGTTTCAATAGGTAATATTAGTACAGCAATAGCTCAACAGCATTTACGTAATTCATTAGCCTTCTTAAATATGCCAACTCTAAATCAACCAGAGTGTTATCTAAAATGGTATGACGGAATGGTTGATAATGGGCAGTTTTCAGAGAAAACCGCAGCTTTTATGCAAAACTGGGTTGATGCCTACGTTGCTTTTGTGAAGCAAAATAATCAATAATCAAATAAACTAAAAAGAGCTTTATGTGAAAAACATAAGCTCTTTTTCTTTTTAAACATCAAAGTTAATGTAATTTATTTGGTTATAATATCTCTACTGACAAATAAAAGTTTTAATATTTTATAGATTAAAAGTGACTATAAATTTGTCTACTTCAACATTTAATAACATAAGACAAAAATGGATTATCCTTAAAAGATATATTTTCTTATTACAATTAATAATTGTTTGTTATATAACCAAAAGTAAAGAGATTTAAATAGAATCGGACTTGAGATCAAATTTAATCATTTATCTTATTCGTTCTAAAGTCATAAAATATCAATAGACTTCAATCTATTACCACATATAAAAATTACAATTTGATAATTATTTTTAATAATTTATATTAGATTAGAACCTTAGCCATAATGTGCGATACATCTCTAAATAATATGCTTTTATAATTGTGACAAACAAAAAAATTACCTATATTATTAATCCATTAAATACTGGCAGGTAAATCATGGATAAAAATTTAAAAGAAATTGAATGCGAAATTGCTGCTCTAAAAATTGTTATCAAGTCTTTACTTTCCACGCTAAATGATAAACAACGAAGAGATATGTTGGGCAATATATCTATAGTGCTTGAGGATACATCGAACAAATACCCTCAGCTTAATGAAGTTATTAACTTAACTGAGCAATATGTGAAGAAACTGACTCAAGCCTAATGAAAACGATATTTGCTATTAAATTTATACCCTAATTTTTATAGGGTGCTAATAGCATCCTATTGATTATTTTGTATAAGACATACTGTGATTTTCCTTTCATTTACATAGCACTAAGTTAAATTTACTGAGTGTCTATTTTCCTCATCTCAAATATCCTCACATTTATTGTTTAATGAAAAATGCGACAACATTGTATATTTTCTTGTCTATTTAATTTTTTCTTGGATTTAATTAAACAATTAATTAATATAAAAAATAATTTATCACACAGCAATAAATTGTCTTTCTTTTGAGGATCTTATGGAAAAAAAAGTTGTCAATATAGAGTATGAAATTGCAGCAGTAAAAGTTGTTCTAAAAGCCTTGTTATTGACTTTGACAGATAAACAAAAAGAAATAGTGATCCATGACATAAATAAGACCGTCAATGATGCTTACATCGAACATCCTCAATACCAAGATATTATAAGTAAGACCGAACAATATATAAAAAAAATACTCTAAGCATTAAATTATCATTCTTCAACACCCTCTCTTTATTATTTATATTAGAGAGGATTTATATCTACATCTTTAAAAAATCAAATCGCTTCAAACTTTAACATAATCACTGATTGATTAAGTATAAACAAAATAATGTGATTATTTATGGCTCGCTAATTCGGATAATAATGAAAACTTTAGATTTATGATGTTTATGCGTCTAACGAGTAAGAACTTACCACCTTAGACACATACTTTATAAATTTTTTCTCTATTAACGATGAGCAAGATTAAACTTTTGTACCGATAACTGTAATTCTTCGGTTTGTCTTTCTAATGAAATGGCTGCGGCTGAGACTTGTTCAACTAAAGAGGCATTCTGTTGTGTTACACCATCCATTTGAGTAATCGCCACACTCACTTGACCAATACCTTTACTTTGCTCTTCAGATGCAATAGTGATTTCTTTCATTATTGACGTTACCTGTTTAACGCCCGTCAAAATGTCTTCCATCGTATTTTCCATATCACTGACTAATTTTGCCCCCTTTTTTACACGGGCGGTGGAATCAGCAATAAGAACTTCAATCTCTTTAGCCGCTTTGGCACTATCTCCGGCTAAATTACGCACTTCATTGGCGACAACCATAAATCCTCGGCCATGTGCTCCTGCTCTTGCCGCTTCTACTGATGCATTTAAAGCGAGTATATTGGTTTGAAACGCAATGTTATTAATGACATTGATGATATCTGCAATTTTGCTTGAACTATTAGAGATCCCATCCATTGTTGTCACAACAGATTCAGCTAATTCATTGCCTTTTTCAACAGTCACTGATGCAACTTCAGCCAATTCTCTTGCTTGATAAGCATGTTCCATGTTCTGGTTCACAGCCGCTGTTATCTCTTCCATACTTGCTGCTGTTTGTTCTAATGCTGTTGCTTGCTCTTCTGTACGAGAAGCTAAATCATTATTCCCTTTGGCTATTTCAGAAGCACCACGATAAATACTGTCACTTCCCATTCGGATCGTACTTACCGCTTCATGCAAACTATTTTGCATATCATTTAATAACGGTATTAATCGCCCTGCACAGTTATTACCAAAAGGTTCTAGTGGCTGACTTAGATCACCTTCTGTAATTTTCACAAAATGTTGGCGAATATTTTCGAGTGGTTTTTGTAACATAACGGCTAAATAGCGATCGGTGAGGAACAGAATAATTGCCCCTAAAATGGCACTAATAACAATAACAATTTGTGTCACTTCAATAAGCTTATCCACTTCTTCAATCGTATTATCAATTTTTATATTTGCGACATGATTAAAGTTTTCGCTTACATTGCCTAATTCGCGACTCAATGCAGGTGTTACATTTTTTGCATGATGTGTATATTGCTCGATAGTGCCATTGAGCGCTAATTCCATCTGCTTTTTTACGCCTTGTTCAAAAAGCGCTTGCCATACGTCCATAAGTTCTTTTGATACTTTTGCATCCATAGGTCCTGGAGAAACAGATTTCATATACTCAATCTGTTTTTCCATATTTTCCATCGCCAATTGTACTTGGGTAAAATCGACATCTTTGCCTTCTGCTTTTTCATCAATGAGACGATTTAGTCGAGACGTGAATCGAAAATACTGATCATTTCCCTGACTGAGTGCAGCCATTTGTTTTATTATTTGATTATCAGATTGATTGCCTTGAGATATTTGTGATAGTGACCATGCGCTATAAAGACTAACACCGCCAAATAACACACATAAAGTCCCCAATATGATTATCAGCATCAGACGAATAGTAATGTTACGAAGTTTCTGCATCGAATTTCTCAACTAACAAGATAAAGTAAGCCCAATAGGGCGTAATGTACTCTTATCGACAGTTTTTCAATTTATTTTAATTTTTTACTAAAGTTTTTTATAAATTGGTTTTTTATTTTCTATACATAAAAAGAGTTAGACAAAAGAAGCAAAAACGTTACTTATCTATCATTTTTTATAATTTGATATAAAAAAAATAAAGTTCTATAAAATCAATACGCCATAAAAACAGTGAATTGAAAAATAAATAAGAAGCATTAAAAAAATAAAAGGATAGTTGAAGGGAAAATGAGCTTTAGAATATTCTTAAATAATTAACTCAATAAAAATCACCTCAAATTATAACAAATCTGAGGTGATCATATTTTATCGTTAGAAGGTTGTTTCTATCCCTAATCTAACAGTACGTCCAGGAATTGGCATATAAATAACCGTACCAGGATCAAATGTATAACGATTCGTTAAGTTATCAATATTAAATGTGAAGTTGATATTTTTTCTTAATGCGTACTTACCAAAAAGATCGACAGTTGTTGATGAATATAGTTTCTGAACAGGAGCCGCAGCCGTACCGACTAACCATTTTTGAGGGTAATCTTTTCCTGAATTATAACGAACCCTAACGCCTGTCTGTAATTTTTGATCAAACATTTTAATACCCGCAATCCCTGAGAAAATTTTCTCTGGTGGTATTCTTGAAGGTGATAATCCCCATGCAAAACCAACAGAATTACAGGCTGATTCAAGGTGACCTAATTCCATTTCAGCTTTTGAACATAGATCGGCTTTATTATAGAAAGTCGCATCAACTGAACCAAATAGATAATTTGAATCATATTTTAATTCAACTTCATAACCTGATAATTTAAATTTATCGTAATTCTTAGTGACAACGTAAGACTCAGGATAATATCCACCATTTGGATTTACCCCTTGAGAAAGATAATTTTTAATATCATTATTGAAATAAGCAATACGTAATGACGTATTATCTTCATCAAAAATAAGATTATCTTTATCTAAATGGATACCTACTTCGAAAGATCGCGCATTTTCAGGTTTAATCGGATACTTAGGGTTATAAGAATAGGTTTGATCTGATACAGAGCTTTCAAATAAACTCGGCTCTCTATAAGTATCTGAATATTTGCTATAAAGATCTAAATCTGGTGTCACATGGAAACGTATCTCACCAAAGAAATCATTTTTAGGTCCATAGGTTGTTGTTTTTCCAGCAATATGATCTTCAACTTTAAAGGAATGAATACGCCAACCGCCCAATGTATCAATCCATTTACCTTTATAAGCAATATTGGTAAATAGTGAGCTGGTTATTCCTTTTGCATTGCGATTTGCCGTAAATAGTTCTCTGCCTTGCGTTATCCCCTCTGGGCTCCAATTAGATTCATACCTTTTAGTTAATGGTTTTGTTGTTTGAGCCATATACTCAATACCATAAGTAATATCTATTGGCTTATTAGCAAGCTGTGACGTATTTTCGATATTAAAACCAATTCGTTCGTCACTGTATTTATGTTTGTATTGATCACCATAATGAGCAGAAACATCATCTGTTAAACCATTTCTTTGATTAAATTTTCCTTTGGTCCACCATACGCCGATATTCATATCCACTAAAATCGACTCTGGTTTATAAGAGTAGTTTACAGACGTTGTATCTATTCTGGCGCTACCTAATGTCCATTGTGACATTTGTCCATCAGATTGATACCAATAAGCAGCAAGAACTTCACCCGCTCTTTGTTCATGATGGCGGTAGTTAATTTCTAAACTGGAGTAAGGATTAAAATAGATATTGGACTTCAGTAAAGTTGACTGACTGTCATAACTGGTATTAACAACTTCCTGTCCAGGTTTAATCGGTGAATCTGCTAGCCTATATTTGTCATAACCATGCTTACCCGCAACAAAGTTACCCTGTGTACGATCACTATAAGCCATTAAGAAATCGAATTTTTCATTTCGATAAGCAACACCCGCGGTATAAGCACCATTATTAAAATGGGTACTTTTTAAATCAGTTGATGGTCGATAGTTGCCTTCTTCTTTCTCATTTGAGCCAATAGTAGGTCTAACATTATTATTATAAAGGCTGCCTTTAAATAGAAAGCCAACTTGATCACCTTGAGGAATAATACTATTTGCTGAAATGGTTTTTAACTTAACTGTTCCACCAATCGCGCCCCCCGAGAATTTACTCATGGAAGCACCTTTTTCTATTTCGATAGTATCAATCAAATCAGAATCAATATATGTTCGATCTGAACTTCCTTGATAACCCCGCCATGTATTCGTTGATTGTAGACTTCCATCAATAATAATAGGAACACGGCCATTTCCTTGTAACCCACGAATACCAATATCAAGCGCTCCCGCTTCATTTCTAGAATTATTACTTTGAAGCGATGTTTCATTAGCAAAGATATCTGAATTAGTAGTTCCTCTTATCGTACTAATGTCTTTTGTATTAATCTGTTTAATATCTGTTTTAGTTTTATTTGCGGTAACAACAAGTTTGTCTTCTTGATTTGCTGGCGTATTTTGGCTGGCTAAAGATGACGTTGATGTGCATAAAATAACTAAGGTTATTATGTTTTTTTTTGCTTGAAATATCATTTAACTAATGCCTTTCACTTATCAACTATCAATCGTTTTATATCATCAAGTAACCTGATGAATGTTAAAAATTAATCTGTCATTTATCTAATAAATTTGAATAACTATTAGCTTTTTAAACAATAGAAAAATAAAATAGCTATATTATTTATAGGGTTATATTCCTTTAATGGTTTATTTAAGGAATAGGAATATACTCCAATGATAATAATTATCAATATAATAATAACTATTATTATCATTTGGTTAACATTTGGATTTTTATACTAATTATTTGACTTATTGGCTTGATAAAATAAGTGGAATAGGATTTAAACAATGCGTATTGAGATGATATTGAGGAAAAGATTATTTGGAGCGGGCGAAGGGAATCGAACCCTCGTATAGAGCTTGGGAAGCTCTCGTTCTACCATTGAACTACGCCCGCATTGGATTTTTCTGATTATACGCCTCCTTGATTGAACGACAATCCCCTTCTTATTTAAATGATTATTTAATCATCGAAAAAAAGATAACCATTTGTTTTTAAAAATAATAAAGCCACCTTTCGGTGGCTTTATAACTATATCGATATTCGTTAATGTTATTCGCTAATTAACCATTTATTTAAAATAGCAGTTATTCAAAATAACAATTATTTATTAGGGCGCATTGCCGGGAATAAAATAACATCACGAATAGTATGGCTGTCAGTAAATAACATCACCATACGGTCAATACCAATACCTAAACCTGCTGTTGGCGGTAAACCATGTTCTAATGCCGTGATATAGTCATGGTCGAAGAACATAGCTTCTGCATCACCCGCTTCTTTTTGGCGAACTTGATCTTCAAAACGCTCTGCTTGGTCTTGTGCATCATTGAGTTCTGAGAAACCATTACCAATTTCACGACCACCAATAAAGAATTCGAAGCGGTCAGTGATAAATGGATTATCATCGTTACGACGAGCCAGTGGAGAAACTTCTGCTGGGTATTCAATAATGAACGTTGGTTGAATTAAGTGGCTTTCTGCAACTTCTTCAAAAATTTCACATTGAACACGACCTAAGCCCCAGCTTTTCTCAATCTTAATACCAATAGATTGAGCAATAGCAACCGCTTTATCCATATCATCAAGATCAGCCATTTCGGTTTCTGGACGATATTTGCAGATAGCTTCTTTCATGGTTAATTTGGCAAAAGGTTTACCAAAATCAAACTCTTGATCACCATATTTCACTAATGAAGAGCCAAGTACATTTTCAGTTAATGTACGGAATAATTCTTCAGTTAATTCAATCAAGTCGCGGTAATCTGCATACGCCATATAGAGTTCCATCATTGTAAACTCTGGGTTATGACGTGGTGATACACCCTCGTTACGGAAGTTACGGTTGATTTCGAATACGCGATCAAAACCACCCACAACTAAACGTTTTAAATATAATTCAGGTGCAATACGCAGATACATATCGATATCTAACGCATTATGGTGCGTAATAAACGGACGCGCACTTGCTCCACCAGGAATGGTTTGCATCATTGGCGTTTCAACTTCCATAAAGCCTTTGTTCACCATAAATTGACGGATACCCGCCATAACTTGTGAACGAATTTGGAACGTTTTACGCGATTCTTCATTAGAGATCAGATCTAAATAGCGCTGACGATAACGCATTTCTTGGTCAGCTAAACCGTGGAATTTATCCGGTAATGGGCGTAATGCTTTAGTTAATAAACGCACTTCGTGACAATGAATACTTAGTTCACCCGTTTTCGTTTTAAAAACACGACCACTAGCCCCTAAGATATCGCCCAAATCCCATTTTTTAAATTGCTCGTTATAGATACCTTCTGGTAAATCATCACGAGAAACATAAAGCTGAATACGACCACCCATGTCTTGCAATGTAGCGAAAGATGCCTTGCCCATAATACGGCGAGTCATCATACGACCTGCAATAGAAACTTCCACATTTGCGGCTTCTAACTCTTCTGCACTCATTGCATCATACTTTTGATGTAATTCGTCAGACAGCGCATTTCTGCGGAAATCATTTGGGAATGCGTTACCATTATCACGTAAAGCGGATAATTTTTCGCGGCGTGTTTGCAGTTCGTTATTTAAATCAGGTGCCTGCTCCGCACCTTGTTGCTGTTGCGACATGTTT
>JAEYFY010000033.1 GCA_023454395.1 Pseudomonadota bacterium | reverse complement strand
ATAACGTAAACCACCATGAATAAGTTTAGAGCTTGCGGAAGATGTCGCACTTGCTAAGTCTTGAGCTTCCAGCATAAGTACTGAAAGGCCTCGGCCAGCTGCATCCGCCGCAATTCCAGCGCCGTTTATTCCGCCGCCGATGACAATCAAGTCTTGAGTTTTCATAACATCCTCCTACGAATGCGCGAAACAATTCTTTAATGTTCGTTTTCGCTCATAATTGTAATGAAGTTTGATGAAAATGCCAACTATATAACTGATAAAAAACATAACCGCGTGATATGGGTAACAATTTATTATCATATCCACATGTTTTGTGGGCTTATTAAAGATAAGCAACATTGTTAATGTATTAATAAAAAAAGAGCAGAGATGGATTAAAAAGAGAGCAAATAGAATGAGTTAGTCAGCATTTAGTAGAAAAAAGGCGAAAAAAAAGTACCTGATAAGGTACTTTTTGAGGATTTTATTTAATTAACATAATTCGAGTTGAACGTTGTGCTGCTCAACAATTTTTTGGATCCCTGCTGGCGGTTCTTGATCGGTAAATAAGTAATCGATCAGATTCATATTACCTAAATTCACCATCGCATTACGACCAAACTTAGAATGGTCAGTCACCAACATTACACAGCGTGAATTTTCGATAATTGCGCGTTTAGTGCGAACTTCATGGTAATCAAACTCAAGTAGAGAACCATCCATATCAATACCGCTTATCCCTAAAATACCGTAATCAAGACGGAATTGAGAGATAAAATCCAGCGTGGCTTCACCGACAATGCCACCATCTCGTGTACGCACTTCACCACCCGCCAGAATTAAGCGAAAGTCTTCTTTGCCCATCAGTAACGTTGCCACATTGAGGTTGTTGGTCACGATACGTAGGTTTTTGTGGTTAATTAATGCATGTGCGACAGCTTCAGGTGTTGTGCCGATATCAATAAACAGTGTTGCACCATCAGGAATTAAGCTTGCGACTCGTTGTGCGATACGTGATTTTTCATCAGACCACATAATTTTACGATCATGGTAAGCGGTATTCACAGAGCTTGAAGGTAATGCCGCGCCACCGTGGTGACGTTGGATTTTGTTCTTTTCCGCTAATTCATTTAAATCACGTCGGATTGTCTGTGGGCTGACTTCAAAATGCTCCACCAATTCTTCAGTGCTGACATAGCCTTGTAGGCGTACCAGTTCAATGATGGCATCATGTCGTTGCGTTTGCTTCACAGGTATCCCCTAATGTTAAAAATATCATGTTAATTTTATTATGATCTACGAGATAATTGATGTCGATTATCCCACAAAGCCATCA
This sequence comes from Pseudomonadota bacterium, assembly GCA_023454395.1. Taxonomy (GTDB): domain Bacteria; phylum Pseudomonadota; class Gammaproteobacteria; order Enterobacterales; family Enterobacteriaceae; genus Proteus; species Proteus appendicitidis. Next base: position 2,272 of record JAEYFY010000033.1, on the reverse strand, counting down.
ATAAGCCGATAAGCAAGCCTGCAAAATGTGCAGTATTTCCGATAGAGTCACCTAAAACGCCCATATAACCCGCAACAATCCACAAAATCGAAAAGACGAGTAAGCCTGTTGGAGCGCCTATTCCCTTTTTGGGGTTATATATTCCGGTTAAGCCTACATAGCCAATTAATGCGTAAACAACACCAGAAAGCCCCCCAAAGTTGGAGTTTGTAAACAGTGATTGCGCCCAATTACTAAAGAGCGCAGAAACGAGCATGATGACAAATAACTTACCCGTGCCTAATCGCTGCTCTGTTTGACTTGCGAGATACCACCACATGGCAAGGTTAAAGGCGATATGCATTAGTGAGAAGTGAACAAACGCAGGGGTGATATAGCGCCAAACTTCAAAGTTCAGGCTCTCGTTATAAGGCCATGCTAGATGGAGCATAACGTCATAATCGCCGACCGCTTGTTGCCAAATAAAAATCAGGACACATAAAATGACTACCAGTACCGTTAATGGTCCTGATCGTTGCACCATATTTTTTATTGAAAAAGCGGGGCGATATTTGATACCGGTATTTTTCGGATCACCAGTTTGCCAACTTGCGGCTTGGTAACGTGGGTGAAAAGGCTCACGTAAAAAAGTATTTAGTTCTTTTTCAACCACATCCAACTGATGTTGGTCTTCTAACCAAAGTGAGATCTGCTGATTTTCATTTTTTGCGTGAATTCGCACGCCTTTTGTTGCCATGTAATTGACAAACAAATCAGCTGCTTGAGGGTTAGAAAGCGTAATAATGTGGATCATTAATAAAACTCATCTGTAGTTATTGCAGAGAAGTTGTCGCTTGTGGAAACTCTCTTAGCCATGCTTCAAAACCACCGTTAACACTATAAACGGTTTCAAAGCCCATATTGACCAGATATTGAGCTGCGCCTTGGCTGCTATGGCCGTGATAACACATCACCATAACTGGCACATCAAAATCAGCATCTTGTAAAAATGTGTTTAGCGTATCATTGGTGAGATGAAATGCGCCGGTAGCATGACCCATGCGATAACTCTGAGGATCTCTAACATCAACTAATATCGCCGATTGAGATGTCCAGAATTGATAGGCTTGTTCAATGCTGAGAAATTGAAACTTATCCATAATTGTCTTATTTATTATATTGTTAATTGATTTATTTGTTCTGAGCGAGAGAACGATACATTTATCATAACGTCAAATCGGTAAAGATGACGTTACACTTTGTAAATGATTATTTTAATAAACAAATCCCCCATGATATCAGTGCAGGTGAGTACCATAGGGGATGTGATACTGAGAGATATCAGTAGTAGGAGTGTTCACCGCGTTGGTGTTCAGTTAAATCTTTCACACCTTTTAACTCTTCTGGGAACAGGTTTAACAGTTCTTTTTCGATACCATCTTTTAATGTGACATCAATCATTGAACAACCGTTACAACCACCACCGAATTGTAAGATAGCATAACCATCTTCAGTGATTTCCATGAGGCTAACGCGACCACCATGGCCTGCTAATTGTGGGTTAATTTGTGATTGTAGTACGTATTCTACGCGTTCAATTAACGGTGCATCAGCATCGACTTTACGCATTTTTGCGTTAGGTGCTTTCAGGGTTAATTGTGAGCCAAGTTGGTCAGTGACAAAGTCAATTTCCGCATCTTCTAAGAAAGGCGCACTGATGTCATCAACATACGCAGAAAGTTTTTCGAACTTAATTTCAGTATCGTTTGGCTCTACGGCATCAGGTGGGCAATACGAAACGCCACATTCAGCATTAGGTGTGCCCGGATTGATAACGAATACACGGATTTGGGTGTTGGGTTCTTGGTTAGCCAGTAGTTTGGCAAAATGCGCCTGTGCGGCATCAGTAATAATAATCATATCGTCTTGCTCAATAGTTGACTGTTCTGGTTGGTTATCATACGCCCAATTGGCGGTTAACTACAAGGTTCGACAAATCGCCCATACCTCAACAGAGCGTGCTCCCGCACGAAATAACAAGGGTATAATGCTCTTTAATGTCGCACCTGTAGTGATAACATCATCAATTAGTGCCAGATTTTTCCCTGATACCGACACTGTGTTATTTAATACAAATGCATTCTTTAAATTTTGTTGCCTTTGCTTGGCATTAAGATGCGTTTGCACCAGTGTAGCACGAGTTCTTATCAGGGTATCCGGTTGATAAGCACAATTTAGCCACCTTGCCAAAGGCTTAGCGATAGCTTCTACTTGCTCAAAGCCTCTAGACCAA
>JAEYFY010000291.1 GCA_023454395.1 Pseudomonadota bacterium | reverse complement strand
GCTATTCAATATAAGGGTAAAAAGATTGATCGTGAAAAACTACTACGCTATTTAGTTTCATTTAGACAACACAATGAATTTCATGAACAGTGTGTTGAGCGAATTTTCCACGATATCATGCAATTATGTAAGCCAGAAACATTAACTGTTTATGCAAGATATACGCGACGCGGTGGATTAGACATCAATCCTTGGCGTAGTAATTGTGAGTTTGTTCCAGAAATTAGTCGATTAGCCAGACAATAACGGAATAATGCCTGTATGTTAATATGATCTGTGTTATACCAAGATCAGTTGCACTTCAGTTTGTTATTTCAGGAGAAAAAGGAGTCCTACGTGATAACTCATGTCAGCCCATTAGGTTCCATGGATCTGCTTTCACAGCTAGAAGTTGATATGCTAAAGAGAACCGCAAGCAGTGATCTTTATCAGCTGTTTCGCAATTGTTCTCTCGCTGTTCTCAACTCTGGTAGCCTTACTGATAGTAGTAAAGAACTGTTATCTAAATACCAAGATTTTGATATTAACGTACTGCGCCGTGAACGTGGCGTCAAACTAGAGTTAGTCAACCCTCCTGAAGACGCCTTTGTTGACGGAAAAATTATTCGCTCACTGCAAGCTAACTTATTTGCTGTACTGCGTGACATATTGTTTGTTCACGGGCAGATCACAACAGCAAAACGTGATCTTCACCTGAACTTAGAAAATAGCACCCACATCACTAATACGATTTTCTCGATTTTGCGTAATGCACGAGCGCTTCATATTGATGAAGATCCTAATATGATTGTTTGCTGGGGCGGTCACTCAATCAATGAAACTGAATACCTTTACGGCAGAAAAGTAGGTAACGAATTAGGGTTACGCGAACTCAATATTTGCACAGGCTGTGGACCTGGTGCGATGGAAGCACCTATGAAAGGGGCTGCGGTGGGTCATGCTCAACAACGTTATAAAAATAGTCGTTTTATTGGTATGACAGAGCCTTCAATTATTGCTGCAGAGCCACCAAATCCATTAGTTAACGAACTGATTATTATGCCAGATATTGAAAAACGTCTGGAATCTTTCGTACGAATTGGACACGGAATTATTATTTTTCCGGGTGGCGTAGGGACAGCGGAAGAATTGCTGTATCTGCTTGGTATTCTTATGTCTCCCGAAAACCAAGACCAAGTATTACCACTGATTTTAACTGGCCCTAAAGAGAGCGCCGACTACTTTAATGTATTAGATGACTTTATCGCCAATACATTAGGCGACGAAGCTCGACGCCATTACCAAATTATTATTGATGATGCGCCTGAAGTTGCTCGTATCATGAAAAAATATATGCCTTTGGTAAAAGATAATCGTCGTAGTACAGGTGATGCTTATAGCTTTAATTGGTCAATGAAGATCAATACTGATTTACAGCATCCTTTTGAACCAACACATGAAAATATGGCATCGCTTAACTTAAGTACCGATCAATCACCTGAGAAATTAGCGGCTGACTTACGTCGCGCATTCTCTGGTATTGTTGCAGGTAACGTAAAAGAAGTGGGTATGAAAGCGATTGAAGCTTATGGCCCTTATAAAATTCATGGTGATCGTGAAATTATGCGTCGCATGGATATTTTATTAGCAGGCTTTGTTGAGCAACATCGTATGAAACTTCCGGGTGGTACAGCTTACCAACCATGTTACGAGATTATCAGCTAATTTATTATGATACATTTGCTGATTATTGATGCTTTAAACCTGATCCGCCGCATTCATGCGGCATCAGGTTCTTCCTGCAAGACGGTGTGTGAACAAAGTGTCAATCAACTGCTTGGTCACACACAACCGACTCATGCCGTAGCCGTCTTTGATGAAGACGATAGAGACGGTAGCTGGCGACATCAACTGTTACCCGATTATAAAGCGGGTCGCACACCAATGCCTGATGACTTGCGACAGCAATTACCTGAAATTAAAGCAATGTTACTTAATTTAGGTATACAAAGCTGGCACTCAGGGGGTGATGAAGCAGATGACGTTGCAGCAACATTGGCAACTAAAGTGGCAAGTGCGGGTTTTCGAGTCACGATTATTTCAACGGATAAAGGCTATTGCCAATTACTTTCTCCCTCTATTCGTATACGCGATTATTTTCAACGACGCTGGTTAGATTTAGAATTTATTAGAGCAGAATTTGGCGTCGAACCATCTCAACTTACCAACTATTGGGGATTAACAGGCGTAAGTAGTAGTAAGGTTGCTGGCGTTCCTGGTATTGGGCCTAAAAGCGCTACCGAGCTTTTACAAATTCACCCAGATCTAGAATCACTCTATCTGCATATTGATGATGTTCCGACTAAATGGAAAAACAAACTTATTACCCATAAAGAGTCTGCATTTATCAGCCGGAAAATCACAACATTGCGTACTGATATTCAATTAAACGGTAATCTACAACAGTTACGTTTAAAATAGCCAAGTTCCCACACGTTAAAACTTAACGAGTGAATATCTTTGAATAACTCGCTTCCATTAAAAAGGCTAAGTTTCTATTTATAAACTTAGCCTTTTATTATCATCAATAAATCGATGTACTTTGAGCGGTTTTAGAACTCACGATCTGGTCGATAAGCAGCCCAAATATTTTGAATATGAACCGTTATCTCTTCTCTATCGTGATAAAGGTGCTTAGCTTGGATCTTAACGTTGATCCCTTTTTCCGCTAACTCTGTCTTTATTTTTTCGAGGATATGAGAGACTTCCTCATAACGCTTTTTCATTGGCAGTTTTAGATTAAAGATAGCTTCACGACACCATTCATTAGCAATCCAAGTTGTCATTAATGCAGCAACCTTAGCTGGTTTCTCAACCATATCACAAACAAGCCATGTGATATTTTTAGAGGTCGGTTCAAATTTAAAACCATCAACTTGGTGATGACGAACTTGTCCTGTATCCATCAAAGATTGCGCCATTGGGCCATTATCAACAGCATGTACCATCATACTGCGTTTCACTAATTGATATGTCCAACCACCAGGGCATGCCCCTAAATCAACCGCTTTCATTCCACTTGCTAAACGCTCTTCCCACTCCTCATAAGGAATGAAAATATGAAATGCTTCTTCAAGTTTTAATGTCGAACGACTTGGTGCATCTGATGGGAATTTTAATCGAGGAATACCCATATAAAATGCGGAATTATTAAAACTATAAGAGTAGCCAACATAACAACATCCCGGTGCAATAAAAAACACATGGATAATAGGACGGCTAAAATTCTCTACTTTCAGCAAAATTTTCTCATTACGTAAATGATTACGTAATGGCACCGTAAATTTACGGCAGAATTTTAATAACTCTTTGCTTTCGTTCGTATCTGCAACTTCAACTCGAAGTTCACCTGCTTTTTCGACAGCACCTTTTAGCATTCCAACTATCGGTGTAATTCTATCTTCTGGTGGTAAATCTTTAAGTAACTCACCAGTCACAAACATCTGACGAGCAAAAATTAATTCACGGAAATTCACTTCGCGCGCGATCTTGTCTGCTTCACCTTCTTGGTAGCATTCAAAAATCACATAACCACTTCCCTCTTTAACACGAGGAAAACCATAAACGCCGATTTGACCTGCTTTATCCGTAATCTCAGCCGCGCACTCTTTTTCAAAACCTTGGCGACAATATAATGCAACTTTATTCATGGCGAGACGCCGGTGCCCTTAGACGCAAAGCGCCAATAAAAATTAAAGCCCAACCAATAAGAAAACTAAATCCACCAATTGGCGTAAAATAAGATAACAATCTGACTTGTGTTAGCGCCATACAATAAAGGCTACCACTGAAAAGTAGAATACCAACACCAAAGAAAATACCCGCCCAATAAAACCATAAAATAGTTTTACGCATTAACATTGCCGCGATCCCGACAAGTAATAAGGTATGGACGATTTGGTAGCGCATCGCTAACTGAATATATTCCCAATGTTGTGGCGATAAATGAGGTGCAAGCTTATGAGTTGCAAATGCACCAAAAGCAACATAAAAGAAGCCACTAATCGCGGAAAACATAAGCAATGTACGACTATTCATTGTTTATTCCTTCCTATCTAGAAGATATTTGCCAATCGCAATATTAAGATGATGTCAGTAAACCTAGCTTTTCTTGCTCATTCGCTGCTTGAGATAAAATCCATTGGCGAAAAGCCGCAATTTTACCCAATTCAGCCTGACTATCTTGGCAAACTAAATAAAACGCATTTTTACTAACAAGGACATCTGGAAAAGGTCTTACTAATCGACCTGACTCTATTTCACTACGTGCCATTACATTATTAACTAATGCAACGCCTTGTCCATGTACAGCCGCCTGTATCACCATTGAACTATGGCTAAAAATAGGTCCTTGTTGCACATTTATCTGATTTTGTATCTCTAACTGACGTACATAAGCTTGCCAATCTCGACGAGATGTATCATGTAGCAGTGTATGATAAATCAGATCGGATGGGGTTTTTAGTGGTTTTTCACCTGTAAGTAAAGATGGCGCACAAACAGGTATCAAATATTCCGCATAAAGGCGGTCTGTACGTAACCCAGTCCAATTTCCTCTACCATAAAAAATGGCGACATCAACATCGTCAGCCAGCTTATCTTCTTCTCTATCAACAGCCTGAATTCGTACATCAATTCCCGGATAAGCTTGATTAAATCCAGATAGCCGTGGTACTAACCATTGAATAGCAAAACTTGGGGAAAGGCTAACGGTAAGCGCACCTTTCGCGCTTCGAGCTAATAATTTGCGAGTTGCCTCGTTAATTGATGAAAAGATTTCCTTAATATCAAGGTAATAACTCTGCCCTTCTTCGGTTAATAAAAGGGAACGGTTGCGTCTTCTAAATAATTTTAGCCCAAGGAATTCTTCTAATGTTTTAATTTGGTGGCTCACTGCTGCTTGTGTCACAAATAATTCTTCAGCGGCTTTAGTAAAACTTAAATGACGTGCCGCTGAATCAAAAACCCTAAGCGCATTTAATGGCGGTAAACGTTTAGACATATTCGGTTCTTAAACCCCTATTTTGGCTATTAGTAGACCCTAACTTTCATCATTAGTTTTTTTTATGCGAAGCATTATAATTTGTCCCTTGATGATTAGCCAGTAAATACCTATAGTAAGCGCACTTCCTAAGCCGGAACGAAAAGTTGTGTAGTAGCAATACTGCAAAACTTTTGGCTTTGTGGTTGTGATGTTGTGTTTGCAAGTTGTCTGGAAATTCCAGACTTAGTAGCCGATGCTACTGTTTTTTTTCACTTCCTGTACATTTACCCTGTCTGTCCATAGTGATTTTATAGTGCACCGCCAAGGCGGTGCTTTTTTTATTCCCTATTTTTCTCTACTTTTTAATTATCCACGCATACTATTTTGATGTTTTCATCCATTTTTTATAATGAAATTATCACCATTATTCTAAAAAAACTCACCACAGATTATCCCCAATAAATTAAAACAACAAAAAATAGGATATTAATCTGATCTCAGTGATTTTTTATTGAGTGAACTTTCATCATCTTAATCGTGTTATTATGGGTCTAATCGTGCATTACAAACGGATGCCCTTAGGTTTCCGTTATAAATAAATATAATTAACCGTATAATCTATACGCCCTATTTTTAACGACAAATCACGAAAATTTATTCGTCTACTATTACAGCCTAACTATGAACGCATTTTCACCTGATTTATTTCGACAACAATTTCCTGCTCTTAAAGAAAAGACTATTTATCTCGATAGTGCAGCAACTGCATTAAAACCTCTCGCCATGATAGAAGCCTCTGATGCGTTTTATCGCCATAATTTTGCGACGGTTCACCGTAGCCAATATCAGCACGCTAAAGAGACAACGCAACAATATGAAGCGACACGTCAACAGGTTGCCGACTTAATCAATAGCGCTGATAGTGATACGATTATTTGGACAAAAGGCACCACAGAATCACTCAATCTTATTGCTCAAGGTTATTTTCGCCCACGCTTACAAGCAGGTGATGAAATCATTGTTAGTGAGCAAGAGCACCATGCAAACCTTATTCCTTGGTTGATACTGGCGGAACAAACCGGCGCACGAGTGATCCGCTGGGCTATTGAGGATCATTTTTTACCTTCAATTAATAGCTTAAATGCTTTAATCAATAAGCGGACACGAATTGTTGCTGTTAGCCAAATGTCGAATGTGACAGGCGCTCAAATCGCATTAGATAAAGTTTCCCAATGCGTTCATCAATACGATAATTGCTTACTGGTTGTCGATGGAGCGCAAGGTATTGCGCATCACCCAACAGATGTCACAGCACTTGATATCGATTTCTATGTTTTTTCTGCTCATAAACTTTATGGTCCTAATGGATTGGGTATTTGTTATGGCAAACGAGAACACTTAGAAAACATGACACCTTGGCATGGTGGTGGAAAGATGCTGACTAACGCAACATTCGAAGGTTTTACTCCAGCCCCAATTCCTCAGCGTTTTGAAGCGGGAACACCTAATGTTGCGGGTGTTATTGCATTTTCAGCCACATTAGCATGGTTAGAAAAGCAAGATATGCACCTTGCTAATCAATATACTTTAGAGCTTGCAGAAGAAGCAGAGAAGCGTCTGAGTGAGCTAAATGGGTTTATCAGTTACCGAGCCGCCAACTCATCGGTTGTTTCTTTCAATTTTGAAGGTATTCATCATAGTGATTTAGCAACATTAATCACAGAGAAAGGCATTGCATTACGCACAGGGCAACACTGCGCACAGCCCCTTATTGATTCATTAAATATTTCAGGCTGTTTACGTATTTCTTTTATGCCTTATAATCAACTTTCTGATATTGATGCCTTTATTGACGCTGTTATTTTTGCGTTAACACTCTTAAAAGACGAATAATCATCATGACCAACATTACAACACAGCACCCTTTTGGTAATGAAATTACCCTAGATATCTTGCTTAATGATTTTCAAAAATCAAAAGCATGGGAAGATAAATATCGCCAATTGATTCAACTATCTCGTAAATTGCCCGCATTACCTGATGAATTAAAAACAACAGAAAAAGAAATCAAGGGATGTGAAAACAGAGTGTGGCTAGGTATCGAATTAAATAATGACGGCAAATATCATGTTTATGGCGATAGTGATGGTCGTATTGTAAAAGGCTTACTGACTATTATTTTAGCCTCTGTTGAAAATAAAACAGCGCAAGAAATAGCTGATATCGATATGTTAGCGATTTTTGATCAATTAGGATTGGCTAATCAAATTAGCCAATCTCGTACTGACGGAGTGAATGCAATCGTAGCACGATTAAAATCACTCACCTCTCAGTATTAAGTTTTATACTCTAAATAATTCAAGATGTAGCTAGGCGACAAGTGAATGAGTCGCTAGGAACATATATCAGTATGTGACTAGTGCGAATACTTTAAATATGACCAGTACGCTGCGCCTTTGCTAACATCTTCTTCAAAGCATGAGACACCGCAATAAAACCAAACGACGCCGTTACCATCGTTACGGCACCAAAGCCAGCTGAACAATCCATTCGTTTCACACCATCTGCGGTACTTTTAGCGGCACAAACCGTACCATCTCCTTGTGGGTAAACGAGTTGCTCTGTTGAGAAAACACAATCGATCCCTAATTTTCCCTTACTGTTTTTTACGACATTAAAATCAGACTTCAAACGCTCTCTTAATTTAGCCGCTAAAGGATCTTGAATTGTTTTTGCTAGATCAACCACTTGGATTTGTGTTGGATCAATTTGCCCACCAGCACCACCCGTTGTGATCACCGGAATTTTATAACGACGACAATAAGCTAATAATGCAGCCTTTGGTCTTACACTATCAATGGCATCAATGACATAATCAAAGTTGTTATTCATCATTTCAGCGACATTATCAACCGTGACAAAATCATCAATACTCGTCACTTTGCATTCTGGATTGATTGCTAAAATACGCTGTTTCATCACATCACATTTAGGCTGGCCCACGCTTTCTTTCAACGCATGTATTTGACGATTAGTGTTAGTCACACACACATCATCCATATCAATTAAGGTGATAGCACCAATACCACTACGTGCTAATGCTTCAGCAGCCCAGCTACCGACCCCACCTATACCCACTACACAAATATGAGCCTGAGCAAAATAAGACAACGCTTTTTGCCCATAGAGTCGCCCTATTCCAGAAAAGCGTTGTAAATATGAATCCGATAATGAATTTTGCATAATGCGATAACAACCTAAATAACAGAAATAATCACGGCTCTTAATATCCATAGCCATGTCGTTTGCATCATTTTACCGTTAATAATGAACAGATAAATAGTAAATCGTTTTATGACGCAGGGTTTAATAAGTTAAGTTGTGATTTTTTTAATACCCAAACACGCCCATAATGATTATAAAAACCTGCCATATGACCAGCATCTTTACCAATTCCATGATAAATATCGAAATGATGCCCTTTAATTGCCCCACCTACATCTAATGCCACCATTAAACGCATTTGGTATTCACCTGTAAAATTACCGCTATTATCAAGTACAGGAATTTCAGCAAGCAATACCGTTCCGGCAGGAATAATACTTCTGTCGGAAGCCACAGAAGCAAGTGCAACAAGAGGAATAGCACTAGCGCCTCTGACTGGTGTAAAAGGCTCTGGTTTGAAAAAAACAAATGACGGGTTTTCTTCTAATAATTTTCTGACTTCAGCATCATTGTGCTTATCAGCCCAATCTCTAATAGCAAGCATCGACATATCTTTTCTTTCTACTTCGCCATTATCAATAAGTACTTTGCCAATACTACGGTAAGGGTGTCCGTTTTTCCCCGCATAACCAAAGAACGTTAAAGGTTTACCATCACCAAAATCAACATAACCACTTCCCTGAACTTCCATCATAAAATTATCCATAATGGAGTTACTGTAAGCTGCAATTAAAGATTGGCTTAATGCACCATTATAAATAGCAGCACGGGAAGGCAATTTTGAACGACTATTAGCCGGCATTTTATAAAGAGGGTATTGGAATTCACCTTGTTGTGTTAAACGAGCTTCAAGAACAGGTGTGTAATATCCAGTAAACTGAACGTTACCGTACTTATCGACGCCTTCCATTTGAAATGCAGAAAGATTGAATTGACGTAATTGGCGTGTATCTGCACCGGATCGTAACCAGTTTTCTACCGCCTGATAAGTCTCTTTATTGCTATTGTATAAGCGGGATGATGTTTGGTTTATCTGGTTTACTTGTTGCAAGTAATCAGGACCATTAATCGGTGTACCTTGCGTATTTGGCGAGCTTACCTCAATAAGATCTTGCTTAAGCTTTCCATCTTTATACTGTTGCCCTTGCTCTGTTGGACGATGACATCCTGTCAAAGCTAGCGCTAACATACCTAAAATTAACGATTTTCGCCAAGTAACCATTTTTGACCCGCTTAATGACTGAATTTGAGTGTTGATTTTGAGTTAGAAAGATACCAAAGCAAAATCAATAAAGATATGAATATGCTAATTGTTAAGGCTTTCTATTATCACCCAATCAATATGACTTTTAAACAACTCTCAATAACTTGAAGTATGACAAGTATAACTGCCTAAATTTGCATCTTGATGTGTTATTTCTGACCGTTTTTAAAAGAAAACTGTAAAAATTTCATAAAAAACTTGCAACTCAGCAGATCCTGAGTATAGTGCCCCTCTGTGGAGACGCGGGGTGGAGCAGCTTGGTAGCTCGTCGGGCTCATAACCCGAAGGTCGTCAGTTCAAATCTGGCCCCCGCAACCAATTCACAAAGCAGTAAGTTATAGTATCAGTCGCGGGATGGAGCAGCATGGTAGCTCGTCGGGCTCATAACCCGAAGGTCGTTGGTTCAAATCCAGCTCCCGCAACCAATTTCTCTTCAAGATTTCCTCTTATTTTATTTTCTCTCTTAATTTACAAACCTAATTTTATCCCCCATAGATTTACTAAATAAAATTTCTTTTATCTCAATAATGCATTGTATTAGATAGATTTATTGTGTTGAAAATACAATAAAAACGCCAATAGAAAGCGCATGATATTGGCTTTCTACTGGGCTATAAGAAAAGGAGATAGAGAGAGATTAGCTACGATCAGCTAAGGTTAATTCACCGCCATTGGCAAAATAAGCTTTGATCCCTTTAAAGATAGATTCAGCAATTTGTTGCTGGAACTTGGCTGTTTTCAGCTTTTTCTCTTCTTCGATATTACTGATAAAGGCCGTTTCAACCAGTATTGATGGTATTTCTGGCGCTTTTAATACCGCAAAACCTGCCTGATCGACTTTATTTTTATGCAGTTTATTAATCCCACCCATGAGCTTAAGTACTTCGCTACCAAATTTTAGGCTGTCATTAATTGTCGCAGTTTGCACAAGATCTAACATGGCGTGATCAACATAACGATCGCCGCTTTTACTCACCCCACCAATTAAGTCAGACTCATTTTGTGTTTGAGCAAGATAACGTGCCGTATTACTGGTTGCGCCCGTTTTTGATAATGCAAAAACAGATGAACCTCTCGCAGCGCGGTTTGTAAACGCATCAGCATGGATAGAAACAAATAAATCTGCCTGCATTTTCCGCGCTTTTGCAACACGTACTGTCAATGGAATAAAGACATCTTCATTACGTGTCATATACGCTTTCATTTTAGCGTCTTTATCAATAAGCGTTCTTAAGCGACGAGCAATTTGTAAAACCACATCTTTTTCACGCGTTTTATATTTACCAATTGCGCCCGGATCTTCCCCACCATGACCTGGATCGATCATGATAATAATAGGTCTATCTCGCCCTGCTCGACCCGGTTTACGCGTGTCGGTTTGCGCTGGTACAGCTTGTTGTAAATCACCGTCGTTATATTCACGCAATAGCGCTAAGAGAGGATCGTCTTCCTTATCAGCACCATGACTTGGGTAGAAATCTAACACCAAACGGTTTTTAAATTCAGCCACCGGTTTCAGCGTAAACATTTGGGGTTGTACAGGCGTTTTTACTTCAAATACCAGTCGTACTGTTTTAGGTGTATTTTGGCCAACGCGAATAAGTTTTAAATACGGATCGCTAGTCTGAACTTGATTAGCGACACCTTTCAATACGCTATTGAGTTGAATACCTTCTAAATCCACCACAATACGTTCAGGGTTTGATAATGCAAACTGACGATATTTCAGTGGTGTACTGGATTCTATAGTCACGCGAGTATAAGTCGAGGCAGGCCAAACCCTCACAGCAACAATCGATGCTGTGGCAGCAAGACCAACAGGACTAACACTTAACAATAATAACGCGCCAATTCCTTTAACAAGACGACGACGAGTTTGATTGTGCTCAGAATGACTCATGAAAATATTCCAAAAAAACGATT
>JAEYFY010000223.1 GCA_023454395.1 Pseudomonadota bacterium | reverse complement strand
ACATGGGTTAAGTTCAAGCTGTTGACCCATTTATCAACAGCAAACTCTCCTGCAGGTGTTAAGTGAGCACTTCTTACTGCAACCATATTCTCTCCCTACACGGTATAAATCTTATTTGCGACTTATTACTGGCTAACTGTTTATTTTCGACCAAATTTATTTTCGACTAAACTTATTTTCGACTAAACAGTGCCATTGATTCCAGATGACCCGTTTGTGGAAACATATCCAACATTTTTAAACTGGTTAGCTGATATCCAGAATCTAATAATATCTTACTATCTCTGGCTAACGTGGTCGGATTACAGGAGACATACACGATTTTTTCTGCGGATAACTTCACAATATGTGACATTACCTCCAAAGCCCCTGCCCTTGCAGGATCTAACAACACTTTGTTAAACCCTTCTTTCGCCCACGACATCGCAGAAAAATCAGCCGATAAATCTGCATGCCAAAAATGCGCATTACCTAATTGGTTCAGTTCTGCATTCTGTTTCGCCATTTCAACCAGTGCGGGTACACCTTCTATACCCACCACTTCACTCACGTGTTTTGCGATAGGTAAGGTAAAATTTCCCATACCGCAAAACAGATCTAATACGCGATCTTCTGGCGATAAATCAAGCCACTTAATGGCTTGAGCAACCATCTTAGGATTTATTTCATCATTCACTTGAATAAAATCAGTGGGTGCAAAACGTAAATTAAGACCTTCTATTTGATAGAAGGGTTCCTTCTCAATTGAAGTTAATCGTGCTATCTCGCTATTATCACCTGCAAGATACATCGTAACTTGATGAGTTTGAGAGAAATCACTCAAACTCTGTTTATCACTCTCAGGCAATGGCGATAAATGGCGTAAAATAACCAGCGGCCCATTATCAGCGAGTACCATTTCAACATGCCCTAAATCACGTACTGATATTAAATTTTTAAGGTATGTCCAAAGAGGAGACAATAAATCATTGAGCTGTGGCTTTAATACTGGGCATTTTTTTATCATGACCAAATCATTAGAGCGCTCTTGACGAAACCCCATCACCAACCCTTTTTCAGGTTGATAACGTAATCCCAATCTTGCTCTACGACGATAACCATATTCAGCCCCCGCAATCACAGGCTCGGCTGAAATAATCACCCCCGTTTCACGCTTAATAAGGTGCGATAACACACCGGCTTTGGTTGTGCGCTGTAGCGCAATGGGCACATGCTGCTGCTGACACCCGCCACAACGCTCATAATATTCACAATGAGGCGCTATACGCTGTTCACTAGTAGTCAAACGCTTAATAACTTCGCCTTTAGCAAACTGGCGCTTTTCTTCTGTTAAACGAATACGAGCAGTTTCTTGTGGGAGTAGTCCTTTTACAAAAATCGTTTTGCCCTCAGCGTGAGCAATACCTTGACCATTTGCATCCAATGCACTGGCGGTCACTTCCAGAGTTGTTACCTGTTTTTTCACAGGACGTTTTTTAGGGGAATAAAACTGCACCATAGTATTAAATTAAGTATCAATGACGGATTAACAGTGAAATGACATCGCTTTAGGATACGCTGTATGTTTTTCAGCGTTACATGAATGACTATGCATTTCAGAAGAAAACATGGAGAGAGTATAACATCGAACAAGTTATTTACTTAACTGATATAAGCAATATTTTTGTTAAATTGAGAAAACTTTTAATGATAACAACCTAAGACTCTCACTTTATGGATTTTATATTGTTCTATAACTAACAAATATTATATATAACTTTTATATTGAATATATTTACAATTAATAACATCTATTTTCTGTTATTTTAATAAATCTTTATTATCACTAAGAAAAGTCTAAATTTTATCACCAATCAATTAGATAGCGCTTTTCTTAATGATTACAAATTAATCACAAACCATTAATTTTCTATATTCTTCATAAGCATAATGATCAGTCATTCCACTGATATAATCTTGAATTAATCTTGTTCGATAATAAAACTCTAAAATTTTTCCTCTTTCAGTATTTATATCATCTAGCTTTTCTAACATCTCGTTATAAGCCAGTTTATGTTTAACAGAAAGCTTATGATATAAACGCGTCTCAATAACATATTTAGGATGTTCGTTATATTTATGCAATCTTAAAAAATCTTCAGTTGATAATAAAAGCAAGGGCTTATAGATATCAAGTAATCCACTGATCACGCGATATCCTTTCATCTCAAGCTCTTCGACTTCAGGATGGCTAAATACCCATTTTTTAGCGACACTTTTTAATGTCGTTAATAAACGATGTTCCGCACTATTTCCTTCAAGCAAGGCATGATTAAAGCGACCTTCATACACTTGTGGTAAATTTTTTATAAAACGGTACGCCGTATAAGGAACTAATTTTCCTGTAATATAAACTCGTAAATACATAAAAAACTGATCTTGCATACTGCGTTTAGCTTCATTTTGATCGACTTTTTTATAAGCACGACCCACAGTAATATCGAATAAATCACCTTCGGCTACATCACCATTTTCACGCCATGCATCACGTAAAAGCTGAACAAGACGGTTGATATCAAAAATTCCCTTTTCTACCGCGTCATCTAAATCTGCAATGCAATAAGAGATGTCGTCGGCAGCTTCCATAATATAAGTAAGAGGAAAGCGACAAAATTCGCCCATATCTAATTTTTCTTGTACTTCTTTTACAAATGCTAATTCAGACCAGTAATACCCCGGTTTTTTCATTAAATAGCTATATTCTTTGGGGACTTCACCTTGCCAATAAGCAGGTCGGGTATATTTTAATACACAGCCAATTTGCGCATAGGTTAAATTCAATTTAAGAAGATGGTGCGCCATTCGAATAGCTTGAGCATTTCCTTCAAACTGGCATAAATCTTGGCGTAAAGTTTGTCGCAATTCATTTAATTGCACTTTAGCTGAATACTGCATAGGAATAAAAGGACAACTGTCAAATTCGGCTGTCGCCTCTGGTGATAATACTTTTTCAAACCAATGCTTAATCGCGGCTTCACCAAAATGACCAAACGGTGGATTACCAATATCGTGCATTAAACACGCCATCTCAATTAAGCTTTCTAAACTATCAATACGATCACTTAAACCATATTCTTCAAGCTTATTTTGTTTTTTTAATTCACCAATAATTTGCTTAGCGATATAACGCCCAATTTGTTGAACTTCAAGAGAATGAGTAAGACGGCTGCGTACAGCAGAATTTTGCTCTAGGGGAAAGACTTGTGTTTTTTGTTGTAAACGACGAATGGCGGCTGAGTTAATAATACGTCCACGATCACTTTCAAACTGACGAGAAATCTGTACTTCATCGTTAATATCGATATCACTGCTGTTATATTTGCGTTGATAATTTAACTTCAGCTTAAAATCGATCATTTCTGTCCTCTTTCTGGTTTCGATGAAACGAATTCTCTATTCTTTGTGTTATATCGTGTTTTTCCGATAGATGTTAAACTCTATTTAAATTTCCATTTATTATTAACCTACAAGTGAGTATGACACAATGAGAGTTGGCGTAATAGGTGCAATGGAGCAAGAAGTCACACTTCTGCGTGAGAAAATTGAAGATTGCCAAATCTTATCTCGTGGCGGTTGTGAAATCTATACAGGCACAATCAACGGTGTTGATGTTGCATTATTAAAATCAGGTATTGGTAAAGTTGCGGCTGCAATTGGCACAACATTATTACTTGAGCATTTTCGCCCTGATGTTGTTATCAATACTGGTTCAGCGGGTGGTTTAGACTCAAGATTAAATGTTGGTGATATCGTTGTTTCAACGGAAGTTCGCTATCACGATGCTGATGTTACTGCGTTTGGTTATGAACCAGGTCAAATGGCACAATGCCCTCCTGCTTTTATTGCTGAGCCTAAACTTGTTCAAATAGCAGAAGAATGTATTGAATCACTAAAATTAAATGCTGTTCGTGGTTTAATTTGCAGTGGTGATGCCTTTATTAATGGTGCGGAACCTTTAGCCCGTATCCGTCGCACATTTCCAGAGGTTGCAGCCGTAGAAATGGAATCAACCGCAATTGGTCATGTTTGCCATCAGTTCAGCACACCATTTGTTGTGGTTCGTGCTATTTCTGATGTAGCCGATAAAGAATCACACTTAAGTTTTGATGAGTTTTTATCTGTTGCCGCAGAGCAATCAAGCTTAATGGTGACAGCGATGTTGGATAAATTAAAAGACTAATTAAGTCGAGATAATCCTAATATCGCTTTATCAATACCCCGCCTTTATTTTTTACTTATTCTAAGATAAAAAATAGGTGGGTATTTTTTGCTATTGGAAAAGTAATGCATTTATTTATCAAACTTGGGTTATTACTCTGTTCATTATTTTGCTTCAATTTTGCCATTGCTATCACGCCTGCTGATCGTGTTATTACACTATCGCCATCAGCCACTGAAATGGCTTATGCTGCGGGCATGGGTGATAATATTGTCGGAGTTAGTGCTTACTCTGATTATCCAGAGGATGCCAAAAATATTGAACAGGTTGCCAATTGGCAGGGGATTAATATTGAGCGCATTCTATTATTAAAGCCTGATTTAGTCATTGCATGGCAAGGCGGTAATCCACAACGGTCGTTAGATCAGTTAAAAGCTTTGGGTATTTCTATCATTTATTCTGATCCACAAAGTATTGAAGAAATCGCAGACGATCTTATTACGCTTTCCAATTATAGCCATCATCCTGATATAGCATTAAAAAACGCCCAACAATTGCGCCAGCAATATCAAGCGTTACAGCAAAAATATGTATCAAATATATCGAATCAAGCCAAGAAAAAAGTCTTTATCCAATTTGGGATGCAACCATTATTTACCACATCAAATAGCACATTACAGAGCCATATTACAACGCTTTGCGGTGGAGAGAATATCTTTGCTAACAGCCCAGTAGCATGGCCTCAAGTAAGTCGTGAGCAAGTACTTACAAAGCAACCTGATTTGATTATATTCAGTGGTAAAGCCGATCAAATACCTACTGTACAAGCGTTTTGGCAACCCCATCTTACTGTTCCAGTTATTGCTATTGATGAAGACAGTTTTAGTCGCCCTGCACCACGTATTATTAATGCAGCACAGCAAATTTGTGAGGCGATAGCAACAAACAATTAGCCAATTTATTAATTACTCAATTGCCACTAATACATAACCATTTAAACAACCGCATTGCACTTTATGTCTTTCTAATGCGACGATAATGCACTAATTATCGTTGCTTTTAAAATTATAATTATTTTCAATAAAAAAGCGTTCAATATGTTTAGTTAGATTAATTAAATCATTATATGCAATCGGACCGAATTGAGGCATAATTTTTGAGATATATGAATCTATAGGAACAGTTATTTTATTTATTTCCTTCATATCTTGAACATATTTCGTTAAAATACAATGATTAACACCATCACAATATTCCCTTTTCGTTGAAATTAAAATCCATTCGACATCACCTTGATAACTATTTATTGCTTGATTCAGTATATTTATAACTTTTAAATTCTCATTTTTGAATCTAAAACTTGTAAATGGAGGATATGATGAATGATCTATTTTTTTTAATTTATTATCTATTAATATGTATGGATAACGCTGTTGATACTTTTTCCATTCAAGCTCCTCTAGCTTAGATATAAAATTTAATAATATTGAACCATCTTTAATATCCATCATTTTAGTCCTTTATATTTATCTGAAATAAGAACACCATCTGGGTTAATGCCTTTTATGTGTTGTTCCCAGTCACCCTTTGGTATTGGATTAATAGTAACCCTAGGGTCATAAACATATTTTCCATCTGTGTATACTTGATGAAATTCCATATTGGGTTCAATAATACCATTTTCATATACATTTAAATTACCTCGTAATCTAGGTCTAGCTTCAAGAATATATCCATTTTCTTCACCCATATTCAATAAGCTGGCCGCTATATCTGAGCAATCCGTCGAATGGGTATCATTGGCCCAATTCTGAAATTTAGGTTCTTTCATTTTATCAATAATAATCTGACTTGGAGGGTAATCAACATTAACATCTCTCATAGGCCGAGACATTCCTTTCAACTCCTCACTCAAATACACATAAATTGCAGGTACATCAGCAATTGGAGTAATAAAAATAAAATCTCTAAAATCAATATCAGGCGGTGCAGGAGTTACGGTAGTTGTTGGTTCTTCGTCATAGATCTGATAACCACCCGCTGAATTAGAATTAAATTCTGATAAATCTTGTGCTGGTGTTCCTGTATGTGGCGGTGGCAACTCATCCAAATCTTGTATTGGGAACCCAGGATTTACTAATCGTATTTCTTGATCATCAGCTTTAACTGACAAATTAATGATTTTACCAGATGCCGTGATCCCCAAATAATATGTAATACCATATTGAGTTATAAAACGATAAATATTTGCCTGTGTAGTTTCAGAAGGTAATCCATCATTTGATTGATATCCTCCTAAAGAACGGACTTCATTTGCTTCATATTCATAAGCTAGCTCACCCTTAATGATAGGTACATACTCTTTGCCACTTCCTTTTGCAGTGTGGTAAGGAATAGCGATGCCTTGATCATTAACTGCTATTCTTATTCTTGTTGGCACCAATTCATTATTTTCTGCCTTTTCCAGTAAATCATCATAAGATAGTGTGTCATCGTTAAATAGTTGGCGAATAAAAACACCTGTTGATACCCAAAATAATCCCCCCGCCATGATAAATGACGTACTAACTAACGATTCACGATCTTTAAATTTAGGAAAAATAGGTCTAGTTGATATATTATCAAAACCTTGATCTATTGATTGATGAGCCGCACTAATACCAGCACCTGCCATTACTCCGCTACCACCTGGAAATAAACTTGGTGCAGGAAATGGAAA
Source organism: Pseudomonadota bacterium (assembly GCA_023454395.1). GTDB lineage: Bacteria > Pseudomonadota > Gammaproteobacteria > Enterobacterales > Enterobacteriaceae > Proteus > Proteus appendicitidis. The sequence continues at coordinate 3,582 of JAEYFY010000223.1, read as the reverse complement.
CATCATGGCTTGAGCAAATTCACCTTCTTTTAGACCATTTAAATTACATCGCCCAAAATGGCACACTGGTTCATTTTGTGTACCGGCATGTGTATTTCCTAAACCTCTTAATTCTGATTTAGCAAATACAGGTTCAGCAATAGATTGAATAGAAATAACGATTCGTTGATTGTAAGGCGGAAATATAGAATAACTTTTTTGGCAATTTCTATAATGAGACGATCGCTGAATTTGTCCTTGAGACATTTCATGTACAATATCAGGTAATTGCTGATTAAAATCGCCAGCAATATGATTTGAATTTAGAACGTAATTCTCTATAGAACAATATTGCTCTATAGAAGCATAATTAGTATGGATAACTGAACCTTGTGGTTCTGCTGTCAATTTATCAGCTAATTTTTGTGCATCAATAGTTAATTGAAGCGGTCTGTTGCTTAAGCCTTCTATTTTGATGAAGCCACAAGGATCGGTTATACCTTTATGTTGTTTTTCAGTTCCTCTTTCGAGTAAAAGTAAAGGAATATCATTTAATGGATATCCTTTATCATCGACTAATTGAATTTCAAGATAAAACCTATAATTATCACATTGTAAACAATCTCTTAGTTCACTCATTTTTCATTCCTTTGAGTAACTAACCATCCTTGAGATTCAGCATATTGCTGAAACTTCTGATAGGTAAGAAAACTTAAATCAACTAATTTATTACGCTGATACAGTAACCAATCAGATATTCTTTTATTTAACGTTCCTTCCGGTGTATCTAATAACAGTGCCTGTTGGGGAATATTCTCCCAAAGCTCACAAGACAAATTCTCAATATAAAGCATTAATGCGTACTTGGAGTTTTGCCATGCTCGAATCAAATGTGTATCTAATATAAAAGCACGCTGTTGTAATATCGGATCAAGAAATTCAATTTCTTTATTAAGAGAAATAAATTGAGTTGGTTCATCCATATCAATTAGGATATCTTTAATTGGCATCATTAAACTACGCCAATCGGAATAGATCATTTCAGGAATAAGTGTACGTGCAATTCTAGTATCAGCGAGTCTTAACACAACAGATTCATTAGATAAATTAACAAATTGCTTATCTTGCCAATGTAATAATTGTTTATCCCACGATAGCTGGCTTCGATAAGCCCATCCCCAAGAATCATCACTAAATGTTTTGCTATCAAGCAACTGACTTAAAAGAATATGTGATTCAGGTTTGATTTGTACTAACCATGGACTTTGAGCAATAAGGTAAGCAAGAGGTGTTCCATGATATAAAGGAAATGCTTTTTCTATCCAATCATTGGCATACATAACATCAATTGGATTAGGTGTAGCTAATGTATTTACCAATAAATATATAGGCTCTGATGATGACATGAACCATTTAGCCCAACTTATTGTTTTCATTTTTGGCTACCTTCTTTGATTACCCAGCTCCCTAACATTTGTGCTTGTACAGCACAATACTTCTTAATTGCATAAGGGGGTTGTTCAAAAGGTATAACGCCATCTGGAAGCTGAATAATTGGAGATTGTCCCGTACCTGGACCACTAGAGCCGATATCTAAATTACCAGACGTAAAAATTGCACTTGGTGTAAGACGAATAAAACTACTTCCTACTTTTAGGGTAATTTCTGTTCCGGCTTCAATAATAATTTTTCCACCACTTTTAAAGCTGGTTTCCATACCACTTTCGACAATTAATTCATCATCAATTTTGCTATGTTTTGCGCCTTTAATTTGTAATGAAACATCACCTTCAATTAAGGATTTTTGTGTTCCTTTCATAATAAGGTGATCGTCACCGGCAATTTCAGTAAAACGTTGGTTATCGATACGGTGCTTGAAATTATGCTGTGTATGCCAATGACTATCATGTTGCACATGAATATTTAAATCCCTCTGCGCATGCAAATACACTTCTTCGCGACCGCCGGCATCCTCAAATCGCAGTTCATTAAATCCTGTGCCTTTATGCGTTTTTGTACGAAAAGTGGTTCGGGTTTTATCTTTGGGTAAATCTAGTGGTGGGGCATTGCGACCGTTATAAGTACAGCCCGTAATAATCGGTCTATCAATATCACCATTTAAATAAGAAACAATCACTTCTTGCCCAATACGGGGGATCGCCATAAAGCCGTAGCCATCGCCATTCCAACCTTGTGCAACGCGCAACCAACACGAACCACTATGATCAGGCTTTCCGCGTCTATCCCAGTGAAAATAAACTTTTACCGCACCTTGTTCATCGGTATAAATCTCTTCGCCTTCAGGTCCTACTACGGTCGCTAACTCGTCACCATCTGCCAGCGGTTTATAATGAAAAGGTGGACGCCATTCTTGTGTGCCAGGAATAAATGTCACGTGATTGCTTAACTGGGTGCCTTCACCGGCCCCGTTATCCGCAGAGGGCTGTACACCGTGATGCGAAACACTGATCACTTGCCAACGCGAATTCATTCTCGCACTTGGGTGATTGGTTAAGGTAAACACTTTGCCCGGCATTAATGCAAAACAGTTGGTGCTTGCCGAGCCGGTTTGACGATGGTTTTGCGATTGTTCATAGCGCAGTTGATTCAATGGTTGAGCATGGGCATCTTCTTGAAAACGTCCATAACTCTCAAAAACAGGATGTTGTTGATGAACGTCACCCGTTGTTTCTTGTGATAACGGGTAAGAAGGACGCATAGGGTTATAATCTTTATCGATGCGCACATCACTGCATAAACGTTCGGTATAGCGCCATGTGGTGGCAGTGGTGTCGGTAATATCGGTTTCTGCTTGTGGGTTATAGGTTAGCGTGATCCCCGCGGTCATCCCTAAATGGTTATCGCTATAAAACAGTTTTGGCCCTTCTTCAAACCAAAAGTTGATCCCCTCTTCGAAGGCTAGGCGACACCAAAATGCATAAGCAGACTCGCGCTTTTGAGTGATATAGCGACGAGTTTGATGCAGTTCAGGTTGATAAAACTGGTTGTCATATTTGATATGCGCTTCATCCAGCAATTGCTGAAGAATTTGTGGCACCGTTTTATTCTGGAAAATACGGTTATCTTGGTTCAACGTCATCACCCACATTTCTGGGCGAATAACAAATTGATACCACGTTTTAACGCCATCAGTGTTACCTTGTTCGGCACTTGCCAACAAACCTTGAACAGTGCGAAGTGTTTTACCATCACGACTGACCGTTAACGATGAAGCTACGCCTAATTGATTGGAAAAATCGATGTCGTTTTGCTCGCTCACCGCGTGTATCGACAGAGTGAAAAGCTCTGATAACCCTTCGTTTAAATCGAATTGGGTGACTTGAAAGGTGCTTGCGGGTAAGCCGCCAATTTGGCAAGTAAACACTAACCCCGTGTGCAGTAATCCTTTACCTAACGTTTCGAGTAATTCGCTGTATTTTTTAATGCGAGCTTGTTGTTCTGAGAATGTCATCCCCATTTTAAAGGAGGGTGATGATGTAGGATCATCTAATACCAAACGGGGTTTAGGGGTATTGTTAGCGTCATTCGTTGACATAAAAGCTCCCATTTAACTGTGACAAACACACAATAAAAAAGACAAAA